>JBMOIA010000007.1:0-19117 GCA_049317565.1 Terrimicrobiaceae bacterium
TCCATGCCGTCGCGGCCGAGCGGCGAGCGGTCGGCTTCGTAGGCGCTGGCTTTCATCATGTCGTGGTTTGTGTCCGCGACGATCGGTTGGATCATCACGACGAGTTCGCTTTTTTCGACATCGTTTTTAGTGCGACCGCCAAAAAGCGAGCCGATGACAGGGATATCTACGATGTATGGGATTCCCTCTTTTGCAGCCTCTTTCCTCTCCTTAATTAGACCGCCTAGAACAACAGTTGACCCATTCGGGATTCGAACACTTGTGGTGATTTCCTGAGTTGAAATGCGCGGCACTTCATTTCCAGAGATGGAATCAGTTCCGATGATGTTATTGTTAGTCTGCGCAATGACCAGGTTGACCTCGCCGTCTGAATTGATCAATGGAATGACTTCCAGTTTTAGAACGACATCTTGGTATTGAATATTTGAAGTAATAGCGCTGCCGTTTGAAAAATTGCCGCCACCGCCAGTTGCGGTTGTTAGAGATTGTGTCGGCACAGGAACTTTTTCTCCGGAAAGAATTGTCGCTTTGCGATTATTGGTTGTGTAGACGACAGGGCGGGCAAGGGTTCGGAAGCGTCCAGTGCTTTCAAGGGCGCGAGCAAAAAAATCAACGGAATCGCCAATAGTTCCGAAAACACTTAAGCCAGCTAAGTTTCCTCGCTCTAGTCTCTCAATCGGCGTCAAGTTACCAGATATAGAGCCCGTGCCTCCAGGGGTCGTTCGCAAAAATGGAAATAATCCTGCTGCTGGGTTAAATGACAGGAAATCAACTTCTTTTGCTTTAATTAAGTAGTTGACGCCATAGTCAGTATCCTTTCCGAGTCGGAGTTGGCCGATGACCACGGAAAGGTAAACCTGTTTCGGGCGCTGATCGAGGAGGTCGAGGATTTGCTTGGCGCGGAGCTTCGATTCCGGCGGGCCATACACAATGATGCTGTTCGAATTGCTATCTCCGATAATGCGAATTTCTCCGATGGTTATGGATTGAGGTGTGCCCTGTTGTGCCTCGCCGGAAAGGCGGTCGGGGGCGTTCGTTCCGGAGGAAAGTCCACCGTTGGAAGCCGAAGAACCGCCTGTGTTGCCCGAATTCGAGAACGGGTTGGAATTTGCCGAGCCTTGGTTGCCGCCAGAGCCGCCGGTCCCACCGGATGTTTCGGATTCGGCGTCCGAGAGCATGTCGCCGAGGACGGAGAAGATGTCGCCGACGGGGACATAATTCAGCGGGCGGACATAGGGTTGCTCGAAATCGGCGGCGGCGTCGAGTTGTGTGATGATGTCGCGGACGAAGCGGTAATTTTCGGTGCGGGTGACGACGAGGATGCGGTTGGTGCGTTTGTCGGCGAGGAAGTTGGCTTTTCCGGCGATGAGGCGGTTTTCGTAGCGGGCGCCGGAGGGGGATGCCGCCTCAGTCGGCGGTTGCTGTCCACCGCCGGGCGGTTGGCCTTGTTGCTGGCCTTGCGGGTTTGCCGGCGTGGAGGTGGTGGCTTTGGCGGTGTCCGCTGTGCCGAACATGTCGTCGAGGATTTCCACGATGCGTTCGGCATTGGCGCGCTCGAGTTGGATGAACTCGGTGACGACGCGGGCGGGTTCGACATCGATCAAATCGATGATTCCGAGCGCGCGGCGGATGATCGGGGTTTTGTCCGTGATGATGATGGCGTTCGTGTTCGGGACCGGGACGAGGGTTCCGTAGGGGTTGACCTGGACGACGCCTTGGATGACGCCCATGGCTTCCTCGGGCGTGATGAAGGCGAGCGGCTTGTAGAAGCTGACAATCTTGTCGCCGTCCTCGGGGAGTTCGATGACTTCGCTGACCAGGGGCAATCCTTCGGTGCGCGGGGCGCGGCTCGGGCCGAGGACCTTGATGGTTTTGGTGTCCACGGGCACGATGCTGTAGTTGTTCATCAGGAGCGAGGTCTCGATGATCGAGATGGCGTCCTCCTTGGAAACCGGCTCGGCGATGATGATGGAGAGGTTTTGGCCGGCGAGGTTCGAGTCGCGGATGATGCGTTTTTTCGTGAGGGCCTCGTAGAAATTCAGGACATCGCCGACCGGGTTGTTCGGAAAAGTGATGCTGACATTTTCCACGGGCTTCGGAGGCGCGGGCGGCTGGACTTGCGCGGTGACCGGTGTGCCGGGCGGCATGACGGCGGGTTGCTGCGCCGGTGGGGGAGTTGGTTGTTGGGCGCGCAATACTGTGGCTGCTGCGAGGAGCAGGACGAGTGCGGCGGCGCGGTGGAGCGGTGGTTTGATCATGGGCCTTGCTGCGGGGGGGCGACGGGAGGTTGGTTGGAAATGACACGGCGGCGGATGACTCGGCGCGGAGGTTGGGCGTCTTGGGCGCCGGTGCTTTGTTGCACATTCTGCTGCGGGGGCACCGGAGGCTGGGGCGGTGCGGGGATGCCCGCCTGCTGCGGGGGTTGGCCCGGAGGGACCATCATCGGCGGGGCGCCCGGGCTTTGTGGGACGGCGCCGGATTCGGAACCGAAATCCGAGTAGCCGACGGAGACATCCATGCCCTCGATACGGATGCGGGCGCGCATGTTTTTGGGGTCCGGCGACGGCGTGTATTCCAGGAGCTTGCTGTTGGCGGCATTCGGGGTGCGGCCGAGCATGTGGCGGACCTGCGTGTTTTTGTCCAAGACGAAGACAACGGGTTCCCCGTTGATGGTGGCGGCGCCGGTGAGGAAGAAGCGCTCGGCGCCCGGGGCGGCCTCTTCCGCAGTCGGGAGCGAGAACGGCGATCGGTCGAGCAGGACCCTGAAATTGTCCATCGAGCGCGAGGCGAGCCACGGGGCGGCCGGGTTTTCCGGATCCGCGGCGTGGGCGGAGATCGAGGCGAAGGCTGCCGCTGATAGAAGGATGCGCTGTGATTTCATCAGGGATTCGGCGGTTCTGCGCCGGATGCGGCGGCACGGTAATGCTGGCGAATCTCCATGTCCACCACCACATTTGGTGGTTCGCTATCGCTTCGGATCGCCATTTTTTTGATCGAGCGCCAATCGGTCGGGCTTTGAAGCGCGAAGAGAAACTCGGCGACGCCGTTGAACGGGCCGTTGATTTTTGTTTGGAGGACGGCGGTGTCGGCTTCGTCGGAGGGCAGGAGGGTTTCCTCGGCGATTTTGAGGGTGTTTTTTTCCGCGAGGGCGCGGACGGTATTGAGGAGATCGGTGCTGGCGGCCTCCGGCGAGAACTCGGGCGGCGGGTTTTGTTTGATCCATCCCTCAGCGTCCTCGAGCGCACTGGCTGCGGTGACAAGCCCCTCGGCCATCGCGAGGCGTGATTTCGCGGAGGCGATGGCGGCATCCAACGCGCCGCGCTGGGTGAGCCAGGCCCGGACGGCGAAGAGGTTCAGGGCGACGAAGACCGCCGCTGCGAACAGGATCAGCAGCCGGGTCTCATTCTTCGCGAGCTTGCGCATCGGGTTTTGCTCCTTCCATTTCAAACCGCACTTTGTTGCGGCCGGCGAGTTGCGGTTGGCGGGTGGTCCACTCGAAATCGCGCAGCAGCGCGTTCCGTTTGATCCTCTCGAAAAATTCGTAGGCCTGCGAGACATCGACGGCCTCGCCCGCGATGACGAGGCGGCCGTTGTCGAGGTTGTATTGGGTGAGGCGGACCTGCTCGCCGGGAATCTCGCCGGCGACGGCGGCGAGCTGGTCTATGGCGAATTCGCCCGGGTCCACCGCGGCGCGGTAGCGCTTCCAATCGGCGACGAGCCGCTCGGCGGAGTCCGACTGCGGGGCGAGGGCGGCGAGCTGGGAGTCGAGTCCGGAGAGTTCGATTTTTTTCGCGGCGAGGTCTGCGGCGACGATGAGCAGGATGCCAGCGTAAACGGCCAGCACGATGGCGGCGATGAGGGTGGTTTTTTTGTTCCGTTCGCGCTTGAGGATTTCGCGTCGGCCAGCCGGCGGGGCGGCGTTCGATGGGGTGGGGGGGATGGATGGCGGGGGCGGTTCGGGTTTGTGTTCCCAATCGATGCGTAGCGCGTGGCCAACGGCATTGCAGTCGGCCTCGGCGAAGGTGCCGAGCAGAAGGACCTGCGCGGGGATTCGAAGCAGAACCCCTTCGGCGCGGAGGCGCAGGGCGGTCCGGGAGAGTTGGCCGCAAAATGCGGGACCGGCGGTTTGCTCGCCCGAATCCGCGAAGAAAACGCATTGCCCGTCGCGGTAGAATGCGAAGCAGAGGTTGCCAAACTCGCGCCAGACGGCGATGTCGGCGGCACCGGTGGGGATGAGGCGTGCGGGAACTTCGAAGCCCAGTGCTTTCGGGGCGAACTCGCTGCAGAGCTCATCGTCCGAAACCGCGAGCGCGAGGATCAGCGAGCGGCCTTCGTGCTCGAGGATCGGGACGCTGCAAACCTCGGCCCCTTTGCGGAGGAGATGCCGGCTGGAGAGTTCGAGTTCGGCGAGTTCCGACGGGTTTCCGCCCGAGGCGATCCAGAGCGGGACGGCGAGGGCCGAGCGGGTGGGCACGGCGAGGAGTGGTTGTCGGAAGGAGGCGAGCGCCTTCGCTGTGGCGGCAGGTTCGCGCGCAGGCGGACCCTTTTGCGGGAATTTCCAAAGTTCCCAACCCTCGGACGCGGACGGGAGCAGGAGCGCATCGGGCAGGATGATTTTCATTTCTCCTCCCAGCTCATGATTTGGCCGGGGGAACCCGCCGGGGCGACGACGACGATGCGGTGGGAGATGCCTGCGCAGAAGCCCGTGCTCTCGATGCGGCGGATATCGCCGGAGGTATCGAAGAAATTCTGGAGCGCCGCGAGCTGCCTGCCGCCCGCGCCGAGGAATGCGGCGACGGATTCGATCGATTCGAATTTTTCGTCATCGTCGGTGCCTTGGATGCCGTCCAATCCGTTCCGCACCTCGAACAGCGTCTGGATTTGCACGGGCGTGAGCTCGGCGAGAGCCGAAAGGGATTGTTCCGAGGCATGTTGGATACTGATCTTCCCACTATACCAAACGGTGAAGTCCTCCTGCCAGTTCTCCTTTGCCGCAAGGAGCGGGGCGAGGTTCATGACGGCCTCCATCTCGCGGATGTGCTTGAGGGGGCGGTTGGCGGGGTAGCCCGGGCGGCCGGCGCGCTGGTATTCGCCGCGCTCGGCGCCGTTCAGCGAGAGGAGATCATCCGCGTCGATCCAATCCTGGAGCCCGTCCACCGCGGCCTCGCTTTGCTTGAGGTCGGCCCCCCAGCTCGCGAAGAGCTTCAGAAAAATCGGACGCCCCCCCTGTTGAATCCAAAAATTCGGATTGATCTTCGAGGCCTCGTTCGCGATGCGGACCTCGAATCCCTCGGTGTCGCGCGAGCCTTTTGCGAGAAGCGGGTTGCCGGGTTTGATTTCGGGGTTGAGGCCGAATGCGAGGCCGCTGAGCGCCATTTGGCGGGCGATGAATTTTCTCTCCGCACGCGATTCGTTTTCGATCCAGCCGTTCACCACGCCGCCCGCGAGGAGGACGAGGCCCGCCATGAACGCGAGGCACCAGAGCACCAGCGGCAGGGCGATGGCGCGGGGTTTACGGCGTGGTCGGTTCATTGGTCGGCGGAGCCTGGATGTCGATGGTCTGGTCCTGCGGCGGAGGCGTCTGACCGTCCTGGCCGGGGCTCGGGGCGGCCTGTGGCGGAGCGAGCGGGGGAATCCAAAATTCCGCCCTGACGCGCGCTCCGGGCATTTCGATGTAGTCGAATTCCAGCCTCACGAGGACCGGGCGGGGCGAGCCCTCGGGCCATTCCTCCACCCACTCGCCGGCATTGTAAAAAGTCCACTCGACCTTCTCCACACCGGGGAGCAACGGCATCCAGGCACCTTGCGAGAGCAGTCGCTCCAACTCCACGCCCTCGGTCTCCGCCGGGATGCGCAGGATGGAAAACACACGCGTCCCGTCCGGGCGCGGGCGCGCCGCGAGGATCGCCGATCCGCCGCCGAGGCTGGAAATTCCAAACGCCCCGGAGGTCTCGGCAAAAACCATCTCGGGAACGGGCGAGCCGGAGGTGGATTGCGCCATGCGCAGGAACACGCGGGCATCGGACGGGAGGTTTTGGAAAGTGTCGCGAGTGATGCGCAGGAACGCCTCGAGCCGCCGCGCGGATGCCTGCTCCGCCTGCACGGCTTGGGTGGTTTGGAGTGCGGCGGTGGAGATGGAATAAACCGCCCCGCTGACGAGCCCGATGATCATCATCGCCATGATGACTTCGAAGAGCGTGAAGCCGTTGATTCTCCGGTTGCGGATGTTTTTTTTCACGGGCGGTAGATGAGGATTTCCGCCCGCTCATCGATTCCGGCGCGCTTGAGCTTCGCTGTGACCGAGAGCTTCCACATGCCGGGGAGGACCGCGCCGTTGGTATTCTGGATTTCCACCGGCTCGAATTCCTCGACCACCGCGATCCCGTTGTTCTTCGATCCTTCGGTTTCGCGTTTGCCGTCGAGTGGCGGATCGGCCATGGCTGCGGCGAGGCGGGATTCGATGATCACGCGGGCGAGCATGCGTTCGCGCGCGGCGAGGCCGGCTTCAACGGCGGATTGCAGGGCGATGGCGAGACCGGTGACGGCGATCGCGAACACGCCGAGGGCGATGAGAACCTCGAAGAGAGTGAATCCGCGGCTATTCATCGATGGGCACGACCATCGCGGTGAGCGGGTCGAATTGCAGGACGATCTTGTCGTTTTCGGAAACGAGGCGGAGGGCGAGCGGTTCGCAAATCCCCGCGCCGCTGAATTCCCAGAACTCGCCGCGCTCCGGCTTGCGGAAGCGGTTTTCGGTGAAGCGGCGGACCTGGAGTTTCCATTCCTCGGGGAGTTCCGCCGAGGAAACGCCCGCGCTGCCGGTGAGGCCGTTTTCGGTGATGAACACTCGGCGGGCTTCGCCGGATGAGAGCGCCGACTCGTGCGCAGACAGGGCGGTTTTTTCAATCGCCCGCACAGCCTCCTCGCTTGGTTCCAGGCTGAAAGAGTTCATCACGGCGGGAACGGTGAGTCCCAGCAGGATCGCGACAATGCCGAGGGCGAGGAGGATTTCGAAGAGCGTGTAGCCGCGCGGCGGCCGGGGCGCGTCAATCCTTGCCCGAGTCGTCATCGCTCTCCTTGCCGTCGGGGCCGAGCGAATAGAGGTCGTAGCCGCTGCCGCCCTTGCCGGGGTTGCGGTAAACATATTCGCTGCCCCACGGATCAATCGGCACGGACTTCATGAGCTGCTTCCAACGGCGCGGGCGCGGTTCGGTGGTCGGCTGTGTCACCAGCGCCTCCAGGCCCTGCTCGGTCGAGGGCATGCGGTAGTTGAGCATTTCGTAGGTCTTCAACTGCATCGAGATCGCCTCGATGTCGCTCGAGACGCGCTGTTCCTTGGCGACATCGATATTGCCGACGAGCATGTAGATCGCGGAGCCGACGAGGACCGCGATGATGCCCAGAACGAGCATGATTTCGAAAAGCGTGTAAGCCGCAATGGCGCGGGCTGGGCGGGGTTTTTGCTTGGTTGCAGGCATGGTGCCGAAACTATCCGCGTTGCGCCTGTGTGCCGCAAGCCCATCCGAAATAAAACTTGCCAGCGGCGCCGCGCGGCAGCAGTTTCTGGCGCTCAATCTTGACCCTATCGTCCAGCGGTTAGGACACCGCCCTTTCACGGCGGTAACACGGGTTCGAATCCCGTTAGGGTCGCCACCTTCCCGCAGCCTGCGAAGAGGCATGAATAAAGGCTCTGCGGGCGTTTTTGTGTGTTTTACAGAGATGTCCCCAGAGGAACAAAAATTCATGTTTTCCGGTTTTTATTGGCACCAATTGGCACTGAAAATGTGTGACTGATGGCTTTCAGCGCGAGATCGCACGGGAGGGATCACGACTTGCTGGTCGGGCTTTTTCGGATTGCGGCCGACTCGTTGTTTGGTTGGGCGGGTCTTGAAGACGCCGAAGTCGCGGAGTTCCACGCCGCGCCCGGTTGCGAGCGCCTCGGTGATGGAATCGAGGGTGTGTTGGATGACGGAGAAAACCTCCTGTTGAATGAGGCCGGTTTTTTCGGCGATCGAAATGACGAGGTCGCGCTTGGTCAGGTTGGGCATGGGGTTTTCGTAGGGCATAACGAGCGGCTCGGCAATGTCAACCGGCACCGATCCTTGCACCCGCCATGCACCCGCTCCCGCGATGGATTCCTGCGAGGACTGCGAACGAGGCTTGGGGCGATATGAAAACCAAAACCAAACCCACAGCAGTAGCAGCAGCAGCAACAGCCGCCCCGGTCGCTCCCGCAGCCGGGCTCAAGCGGATCAACCTCGCGGGAATCTCCACGAAAGCCCCGGCAGCCAAGGCCGCCAAAACCTACCCGCTCCTCCCCGACAGCGACGGGCAGGTGGCCGCGCTCGTCAACGGGATCGTTGAAAAAGCCGAGCAGTTGGAAGCGATCGAGGGCGCACTCGAAATCGAGAAGGCCGAACTCATCGCAATCGCCAAGCCGTTCTACTTCGCCCACCACGCGGGGCAGATGGCCGTGGCGAAGGGGTGCCGTGGGCGGAGGCGGAGATGGAGCCCTGGCAGCCCGGAGCGCATGGAGGGACGACCTCCGTGTCGTCCGATTTTTGTGCGGCGCAGGCGCGCCGCTGTCGGAAGAATGGGCCGCGCTGCGCGCGGGAATCCACGGCGGCGACGGAGCGCCGCCCTCCGGGGATTTGTGACAGGCGGGACGCCTGTGCCCCCCTCCAAAAGTCCAAAAATCAACTGAACTTGGTCTCAGCGAGCGTGAAGACGAAGCTCGGACGGGGGGAGAGGCGATGAATGGAGGGACGACCGCCGTGGCGTCCGACTTTCGTGCGGCGGAGCCTCACCCCTTTTCAGAAAATAGGACCGCGAGCCGTTTTTCCACCAGCGTGCGTCTTTGGGGGAATGGAATCTGCCGGACCATATCGCGGGCTTTTTTCCAGGAAAAACTTTTCGGCAACTCCAGCTCGGGCAGGGTCGTGAAAAGGCGCGAACGCGCCGGACTCAAATAAAATACATCCAACAGCGCTTTCTCCGGCGTGGCCATCAACATGCCCTCGGCGGCGGCCGGTTCGAATCCAAAAAAGAAATCCGGTTCGATGCGGTGCAGCGAAACCACCCCCAGCGGCGTCCGGATTCGCCGCGGTTTGGCAAGCGTCACGGCATAAAAAACCTCCGGAATTTGAGAAATCATGCCATGATGGAACAGGGCGGTTTGCAGGGAAACATAAGCGGGAAAGGGCGCGGCCAGATGTTCCGGGAGTGTGAGGGGATTGACAGACCGGCCAATCAACCAATGCCCCCGGCAAAGGTGCGTCACTAAACGATCCTCGGCCAGCCGCGATAGCACCTTGTTCGCGCGGGAGGGAGTGATGCGAAGGGCTGCCGCGGCGTCCTTGGTGGTCAGCAGCGATTGGCCCAAGCCCTCCAGAATTTTGTAGGACTCGGTCTGCTTCATGATGCGAGACGGTGCAATGTTTCCACCACGGTTTCCTGCAAAGCATTCCAAGCCGCTCCGCTGGAATAATATTCCTGCCATTCCCGGGGCAAATAGGCGACGACCTGGGCTGTGAAATCCTCCTGGCGAATCGAGACCGCCCGTTCGCAGGCTGTGGCGAACAGCGCCTTTTGTGCGGAATCCAGGTGCGAGGGTGCGGCACCGGCGTCGATCAACAGTTTGAGATCGAAGACATCCCGGGCTTGGGTTTCCCCCCGGTTTGCGAGGGCATCGACTTTTTGCAAAAAAGCCGTCTCCTTGGTGTAATGGCTGGCCAGCATCGGAGAAAGTCCGTAGCCGTGCAGCAAGGTGCCATCCACGGGTTCAAAAGCGAAATTCCCGACCAAACCCCGGCGCGAAAATTCCAATTTGGTCGGTATTTCCTGGCCCGTTTCATTGAGGCGCAAGCGCACCTTCCATCGTTGGGTGGTCTCGGTTTGTTTCGGCACGGAGAATTGAGCGATGGCCAGCTTTTGGGCCCGCAGGATCATGCCGAACGCCGGGGCTTGGAGAATCGCGTTCACATTCCGGCGCAAGGTTTCCCGGGTGATGATTCGCACATCCAGGTCCATGTCCTCGGAATACCGGATGCTATTCAGAAAAAAGCGCAAATTGCAGCCTCCCTTGAGCACCCAGAGGTTTTTGTCCACGCGCCCGCCCAGTTGCTTCAAGAAGAGCAGATGAAAGACTTCGACGGCCTGACGGGCATTCCACATTGATTCCTTTTAATCGTCATTTGGGACGATTGCAAGAATTGTTGTTGAGCGCCGGCGAAAGTGGTCGATTTTTTAAATCTCGAAGGGCTTCGGGAGTTGGGAGAGGAGGCGGTTGCCGGATTTGGTGACGAGGGCGACATCCTCGTGGCGGACGCCGCCGAGGCCGGGGATGTAGATTCCGGGTTCGACTGTGAAGACATGACCCGGTTGAAAAATCGCCTCGCCGAAGCGGGGGGATTCGTGAAGTTCGAGGCCGAGGCCGTGGCCGGTGCCGTGGAAAAATCCCTGCCAGCGGCCGTCCTTGATTTCGGTGGGGTAGCCGCGGTCCGCGAAGAATTTTTGGACCATGTTGTGGATGATGCGGCCTTCGGTGCCGGGCTTCATGGCGTCGAGGGCGAGCTTTTGTCCTTCGAGGCAGGTTTCCCAGAGGCGGCGCTGTTCGGGGGTGGCCTGGCCGCGGAGGACGGTGCGGGTGATGTCGCCGTGCCAGCCGGTTTTGGTGTCGCGAGGGAAGATGTCGAGGATGATGAGTTGGTTGGCGAGGAGGGGGCCGGAGCCGCGGCGGTGGGGGTCGCAGGCCTGTTCGCCACAGGCCACAATGGTATCGCCCCGGGCATCGCCGCCGGCGCGGACGCAGGCGATTTCCATTTCGGTGCGGAGGAGTTCGGCGGTGAGGGTTTCGCCTTCCCAGGAGAGGGTGGAATCCTTGCGGATGCGCGAGGCGCGGAGGATTTCGATGCCGCGGGTCATTCCCGCCTCGGCGATGCGGATGGCGTTTTCGATGGCATGGACTTCGGGGCGGGTTTTTATTTCGCGTTCGGGGTAGAGCGGGCCGTCGGCGGGCTTGAGGTCGATGCCGGCTTTTTTGAGGGAGCGGGCGAGGCCGAGGGGGAAGTTTGAGGGGACGCGCACGGCGACGGCGTTTTTCGAGGCGAGCCAGGCGGCGAGGACCTTGGCCTGGGTCGGGCGCTTGCCTTCGGGTTTGCGGAGGGATTTTTCCAACTCCGAGTAGGAATCGACGCAATCGACGGGCGCCTCGGCGCGGCCGCGGTCCACCTCGAGGTCGTTGAGGAGAATGTGTTTTTTTCCGGCGGACTCGAGAAAGGCGAAGGCGTCGGGAGCGCGGAAGCGTGCGGCGTGGAGGAGGTCGGCGCAGGTCTCGGGGCAGGCGAAGAGGAATTTCGGGCGGGGCATGGGTGGTTATTTTTTTCGGGAGAGGATTTTTTTGAGGGCGGCGGCGGGGTTTTCGATGAGTTCGGCTGTGGCGGTGAGTGAGCGGATTTTTGTGGAGGGGAGGCGGAACTTGAGGTCGCGGAATGTGCGCTCGAGGACGGTCATGAGTCCGCGAGCGCCGGTTTGCTCGTCACGGGCGAGGGTGGCGAGTTTGCGGAGAGCGGCGGGTTGGAAGCGGAGGGCGATGCCGTAGGCGGCGAAGGCGCGCTGGTATTGGCGGACGAGGCTGCTCTCGCTTTTGTCGAGGACATTGAAAAGGTCGTTCTCGTCGAGGGCGTGGCAGGCGACGCGGACGGGGAGGCGTCCGACGAATTCGGGTTCGAGACCGAAGCGGATGAAGTCGGCGGTGTTCGCGCGGGCGATGGCCTTGCCGTGGGGAAGGGCGGGCGATTCGAGGCGTTCGCGCACGAGTTTGTCGAGCCCGACGAACGCGCCGCTCGCGATGAAAAGAATGTGGCGGGTGGAAATGCTGTCAGGCATTCCCGGCGTGTGGCCGCGGGCGGCGGACATGGCGGATTGGATTTGTCCGGTGACATCGTTCGGCGAGAGGACGGGGACATCGCCGTCTTCCATGAGTTTGAGGAGATTTGTTTGGACCCCGCGGCCGGAGACATCGCGTCCGCCGGACGGGGATGCGGCGAGTTTGTCGATTTCATCGAGGTAGATGATGCCGTGCGAGGCGCGACGGGCATCGCCACCCGCGCGGCGGATGAGGTCGCGAACGAGGTCGTCGACATCTCCGCCGACATACCCGGTCTCGCTGAACTTCGTGGCATCGGCTTTGACGAACGGAACTCCGATCAGATCGGCCGCGGAGCGGATGAGGTGGGTTTTTCCAACGCCGGTGGGCCCGAGGAGCAGGACATTTTGTTTTTGGTAGAACGGGGCTTCGTCGCCCGCGAGCGAGAGGCGGACATGCTGAAAATGGTCGCAGAGCGCGACGGAGAGGACTTTTTTCGCCTCGTCCTGACCGATGACAAAGCGGTCGAGGTGCCGTGCGATGTCGGAGGGTTTGAGCCGGAAGGAAAATTCCTGCGACGGGGCTGGCGTGCGGCGCACAGAGGCTTTGGAAAGGGCTGGCTCGCGCGTCTTGCGGAGTTTTTTCGGAATCCCGGCAGTGACGGGTCCGAGGCTGGTGGGTTTCATCTGGAGGGGAGTTTAGTGGCGAATGCGAAATGGGGAATTCGCAATTGTGCGGTGCCGGTGTTTCGCGGGCGGGTGAGGAGGGCGAACTTGGAGCGCTGTCAAAAAAACTTCACGGTGGCGCGGGGCGGGGGACAATGGGAGCTATGGCTTTGGATTTTCCGGATGTGTTGATGGGGGCGCTGGTGGCGGATGCGGTGGCGATGCCGGTGCATTGGTATTACGACACTGCGGCGCTGCGGCGGGATTACGGGGTGGTGGATCGTTACCTGGCTCCGCGGTCGCCGCATGCGGATAGCATTTTGTGGAGGTCGCGGTATGAGCCGCTGAATGAGCGGGGGGATATTCTTCGGGAGCAGGCGCGGTTTTGGGGACAGCGGGGCGTGCATTACCATCAGTTTCTCGCGGCGGGGGAGAATACGCTGAATTTCAAACTGGCGGTGGAGTTGTTCGAGATGGTGCGGGAGGCGGGGAAATATGATCCGGATGCGTGGCTGGAGAGATACATCGAGTTCATGCTGACGCCTGGGCGGCATCGGGACACTTATGTGGAGGAATATCACCGGGCGTTTTTCACGAATCTGGCGCGGGGGAAGAAGCCGCGGGCTTGCGGGATCGAGGATGTGCACATCGGCGGGTTGGCCCAGGTGCCGGCATTGATCGCGGCGCTGGGGGCGGGGAATGCGGAGCTGGTGGAGGTGGTGAAAATGCATGTGGGGTTGACGCACGGGAAGACGGGTGTGGTCGCGGCGGCGGTGTGTTTGGTGAGGATTCATGCGGGTTTGGCGGCGGGGGTGCCGTTGCGGGAGGCGATTTTGGAGAATGCCTCGGAGTATGTTTCCGCGAGGAAGACGGAGAAGTGGAGCGGGCTGGAGGACGATGTGGTGGTGGGGCGGATGTTGAGTCCGGCTTGCTACATCCAGGATGCGTTTCCGGCGGCGCTTTGGTTGGCGTGGAAGTATGCGGGGGATTTTTCGGCGGGGATTCTCGCGAATGCGAATGTGGGCGGGGACAATTGCCACCGCGGGGCGGTGGCGGGGTCGTTGCTGGGGGCGGCGAACGGGGTGCCTGTGCGGTGGAGGGAGGGGTTGGCGGAGTAGACCGAATCCAGAAGAATTAACCACAGAGGGCACAACCAGGCGGCTGGGCAGCCGCGCGGTAGACTGCCGCAGGCAGCCCGAAGGGCGAGATGAGCGAGAGCGAACGAGTCAAAGAGCACAGAGGTTGAGTGGTTTGGTTTTTTCGGTGGGGCGCTGGTGGGTTAAAGCCGAATTGCGGCTTAGGGTTCGGTGTTGCGTGGGCGGATGAGGAGGACGAGGGCGATGGAGACGATGCAGGCCATTGCGAAGATCGCGAAGATGGCATTGAGGGGGATGGCGCGGTCGCGGAGGGCGCCGAAGCCCCAATCGGCCAGGCCGCCGCAGCTAATGCTGACGAAATTCATGATGCCGTAGCCGGTGGCGCGGAGTTCGGGGCGGACGATCTGGCAAAGGATCGGCATGTTGTTTGTGTCGAAAAATCCCCAGCCGATTCCGAAGAGGATGAGTGAGGCGATGGCGAGGGTGAAGGAGCCGAGGGCGGGGGCGTTGCCGACACCGAAGAGTGCGGGGATGATGAGCGCCATGCCGAGGGCGCTGACATAGATGCGGCCGCGGTCGGTGCGGCGCATCCAGCGGTCGGCGAGCCAGCCGCCCGAGAATGCGGCGAGAATGGCGGCGGCCTGCCAGTAGAGGGTCGCGGAGACGCCGGCGAGGCCCTGCGAGATGTTGAAGGATTGCTGCAGGATGGCGGGCATCCAGTCACGGACGACCCAGCCGGCGAGCGCGGGCAGTGTGAAATAGAGGACGAGCAGGATGAATGAGGAATTCGAAAGCAAGGCGGCTGCCGACGAACGGGCGGTGGGGCGTGGCGCGGAGGGTGAGTTTTTTTCGCGGTTGTCGCGGAGGAGCAGAAAGAGCGGGATGGAATAGAGAATGCCGGCGAGGCCGGTGAAATCGAATGCCCAGCGCCAGCCGAGCGAGGGGGCGTCGGCCGCATAGCCCGCGAAGCCGCCGATGATGACGCCGCAATAGATGCCCATCTGGTGGATGCCGGTGGCGCGCGAGCGGGTGGGGCCGCGGTGGTAGTCCGAGATGAGCGCGAGCGCGGCGGGGATGTAGAAGGCCTCGCTGAGTCCCATGAGTGTGCGGGTCCAGAGGAGGTCTTCGTAAGTGGTGGCGCGGCCGGTGAGCCATGTGACGGCGGACCATGCGAGCAGGCTGGCGCAAATGGTGGTGCGGCGGCTGAAGCGATCGGCGACATATCCACCGATGGGGCTGAAGAACGCGTAAACCCATTTGAACTGGCCGAGCATGTAGCCCCACTGGGCATCGAGGTGCATGCCGGAGACATCGGCCATGACGGATGTTTTCATGGCGGCGATCATCTGGCGGTCGAGGTAGTTCAACAGGGCGACCGGGAAGAGAAGGGCGACAACGGTCCAGGCGTAGCGGGAGGTCACGGGCGGATTTTGCGCGGGGGCTGGCGAATGCGAAATGCGAAATTCGTTTTTCTTTTTTCGGGCGGACTTGGGTTAGGGTGCGGCGATGTTTGAAATCCAAAGGAACGCCAGGTTCCGCATGACGGCGGTGAAGGCTTTGATCGGGGTGAACCTGCTTGTGTTTGTTTTCATGTCCATGCTCGGGCCGCGGCAGGAGATGGTGGCGAACGAGGTGCTCGGGCTCAGCGGAACGGGGTTGGCGCAGGGAATGGTCTGGCAGTTTCTGACCTACCAATTTGTCCACGCGGGCCTGCTGCACCTCCTCGTGAACATGCTCGGGCTGTGGTTCGCGGGGAATGTGCTCGAGCGGATCATGGGCGTGCGGCGGTTTGTTTTACTCTACCTGACCTGCGGCGTGGCGGGCGGGCTGATGCAGATTTTTCTCGATCCGGGGCCATCGGTGGTCGGGGCTTCCGGTGCGGTGTGCGGGTTGATTGCCGCCTTTTCCACAATGTTCCCGCGGATGGAAATCACGGCGCTGATTTTTTTCGTGATCCCCGTGCGGATGCGGGCGATGTGGCTCGGGATCGGCGTGGTGGCCCTGTCTGTATTTTTCCTCGCGACCGGGATCCTCGGGAATGTGGGCAACGGAGCGCACCTTGGCGGGGCGCTGGCCGGTTTTGTTTGGGTGATTTATAATCGCCGTTTCGGCGGGATGCGCTGAGGGTCAGCGCGACCAGGTCGGCTCGGACACCTTGCCGAGTCCGCTGACAACTGGCGTGGAACGGCCTTTGACGGTATCGAGGAGGACGATCTCGGAGCCGTTACTGTAAATAATGTGGCGGGAGTTGGCGCCCCAGGCGGGGTCCTGTCCCTGAGCGACCACTCGCGCCTGGCCGCTCGCGAGGTCCATGACGGCGATGGCGAAACCACCCTGGCGCACGGTGAAGGCGACTTTGCGTCCATCGGGGGACCAACTGGGTTCGGTGCAATAGCCGTAGCCGGTGGGGACGAGGCGTCCGGTGCCGCCTGCCGCGCCGATGCGGTAAAGTTGAGGGCCGCCGCGTTCATCGGATGAATAGAGGATTTCCGAGCCGTCGGGGGACCAGGAGGGAGAGGATTCCACGCCGCGGGTGCGGGTGAGGCGGCGGGCGCCGGAGCCATTGGCGGCGGCGATGTAGAGTTCGGGGTTACCGTCGCGGCTGAGTGTGCAGGCGAGTCGGCCGCCATCGGGTGAGAAGCTTGCGCCGGAATTCGTGCCGGGGAATTTGAGGATGCGGCTGCGCGCGCCGGAGGCGAGGTCGATGGCGTAGATGTCCGCGTAGCCGCTCTGGTAGCCGGTGTAGGCGAGCCTGCTGCCGTCGGGCGAGAGGGCGGGGGCGACGCTGATGGCGCGGTCGTTGGTGATCTGGCGCTGGCTCGCGCCGTCGTAATCGGCGACATAAATTTCCTTCGCGCCGCTGCGGTTGCTGACGAAAGCGATTTTCGATGTGGCGATGCCCGGGACGCCGGTGAGGGTTTCCACGATGTCGTCGGAGAATTGGTGGGCGGCGGCTCGGGTGTTGCCGGAGTAGGTTTTTTGGAGGACCACGCTGCCGCGTGTGTCGGTGACGGTGCCTTGGAGCATTCCGCCCGAGGTGGCGCCGGTGACCGTGTAACTCGCGCGTTCGGGAGTGCCGATCGAGAATGCGCCGGAGAGGTCGAGATCGTTCGACACCGTTTTGCCGGCGATGAGGGCGTCCGAACCGGAGAACGGCTTGATGGCGATATTCAGGACATCGCTTTTCTTGACGGTGATGGTCGTCTCCTGTGCGCGCAGTGTGGACAGCGAAACGGCGATGGTGATGGCGAAAAGAACTGTGGAAAATCGTGCGGGAGTCATGGCGCCCCTTGTTGCAAACGGGGTTTGCTTTGGCAAGTCACGAGCGGAACCGACGGCCAGGCCGAAAGGCGCCGAGGAGGGCGAGGGATTCCGATTGGCGGCGGGCGGCGGCGAGGGCGCGGGCGGCGCGGGGCGCGAGGGGCGAGCCCTCGATCTCGACATAGAAAACATAGGTCTGCGGTTTTCCCGGGACCGGGCGCGAGATGATGCGGGTGAGGCTGACCTTGTGTTTCGCGAACGGGCCGAGGAACGCATGGAGGCTGCCGCAGCGGTTCGGCAACACCGCGGCAAACGCCGCGCGGCCGGCGAGGGCGGGGTCGGTGGGCTTTTTACCGATGACGAAAAAATGGGTGACATTGACCTCGCGGCCGATGCGCGGGCGGAGGATGTCGAGGCCGTAGATTTTGGCGGCGCCGGGGGAGGCGAGGGCGGCGGCATCTTTTTTCTTGGCTGCCTGCGCGGCGGCGGTCGTGGTGCTTTCGACGGCGGTGTGGCGCGCCTCGGGGTGGTTTTTCAGGAGCCAGTCGGCGTGGTGGCGGAGTTGCGTGAAATGGGAAAAAATGCGGCGGATCGGTTGGCCGCGGTGGCCGAGCAGGGCGATGCGGATGTCGAGCGAGGTTTCCTCGAGGATGGACACGCCGCCCGCATGGCGGATGAGGAGATCGATGGTGTCGTGCACGGTGCCGCCTGAGGAATTCTCGACGGGCACAATGCCGAATTCCGCTTTGCCCGAGAGGACGGCTTCAAAAACCCCGTCGATGGCGGGGCAGGGGACGAGCGGGGCCTTGGCGCCGAAGCGTTGACGCGCCAGGATGCCCGAGAAGGTTCCCTCTGGTCCGAGATACGCGATGCCGCCCATTTGCCCTTCAGTGAAGCATGGAAACGGCGTGGTGCGCAAATCCGCAGGCGGGGGCGGGTGCAGATTCCTCTATCCTGCGGGCCGTCAGTGAAGCCGGGGCGCGGTTCTTCAAGCAATCGTTCGAACTCAAGATCAAGGGCAACCTCATCCCCGAAACTGCCGTGGAGGAACTCATCGGCGAGTTGCATGAACTCTTCGCGCGCCACAATGCCGGAGTCGAGCTGACCGCCAAAGCCGTGTTCAAGCCCAACAAAGACTTCCACACCGCCCGACACACGCTCTTCACGCCCGAGCAGAACCTTGAAATCGATAGCCGAGCATCCTCGGGAAGGTGCGAGACAGATGCCGCCGTGCGGCACCCCGACGGGCTGGTTTTTTTGGTGAGCCGCCCAGGGCCTGACAAGCAGGCCCCTCCTGGTTTTCTGCAAAAACCTATTTCCTTGAGCCCATCACCTTCCAATTCGAGTAATCCAGTTTTGATACCGAGTTGGTATGAGGGGGGTCTGCGCGGTGGCGCTGGAGCGCGGCCCTTCGGGGGTTTATTTCGCCGGCTTCGGCTTTGCCTTGGCGGCACGCTCTTCTTTTTTCACCTCGATCATCTCGTCCGTGTGCCGCGCCTGCAGGCCCACGGCCCGCGTGCCGTTGATCACGATCGCGAGGGGCTTGCCGTCCGGCAGGGTGATCCGCCACACGGTGCGCTCGCCGAACACATGGTCCGGGACGAGGTAGGTCTCTGCGTCCTCCAGCACTTCCACCTCCGGCCAGAAGGGGTATTGCTCGTGGACGAGATGGGCCTTTTCCCCAGGACCGAACCTTTCCACAGCGCGGGAAGTTTTCCACTGGGGGCTCTCTGCGACCTCGGGGATCCGCATGAGTTCGCCGATCGTCTTCGTGTCGAGCACGGCCTTGCCGTGCGTCATCGCATAGGCCGCCATATCCTCGGTGGTCGGTCCCTTTTCATTCCGGGCCTTGTTCAGCACCTGCACCAGATAGCGATACATCCGGCGGAACCTGTGGGGCTGCCCGGCCAGCGGCCTCAGGAGCAAATCCAGCCGCAATCCCAAATCCTGCAGCGCCCCTTCCACGCCCTCCTGCGGTAGATTGGTGTGTTGGTAGTTGATATAGTCCTGCGCGGTGAAGGGCTGGCAATCCAGCCGCAGCGGACGCATTTTTTTCTCCGCCGCCGCGGTGGCCGACAGGGATTTTTCCGCCCGCTGGAAAAGCTCCCCCTCCTCATTCTTCAGCATCCTCCAAGTCTCCGCGCTTTGCTCCAGCGCCTTGGCGTTGCAGCTGGTCGCGGCCTCGATGGCGAAAGCCGCCTCCTCGGTGAGCGGCGCCACCCCGCGCT
>JBMOIA010000008.1:0-18076 GCA_049317565.1 Terrimicrobiaceae bacterium
GAAATCCGCGATGAAATCCGCCAACAGGTCCTGGAGTGGTGCGGCAAGCAGTGCGCATGCTGAAATAGTTTTCTGTTGCACGGATGGAAAATGGTGTTCAATTGAACACCATGGCTGAAAAATTGACGTTGAGGCAGGAGGCGGTGATGCGGTTTTTGGAGGGGTTCCGCCGGAAGGCGGGAGTGCCACCCTCGCTGCGGGAAATCCAGGGGCACTTCGGTTTCGCGAGCCCGAATGCGGCGGCGAAGCATTTGGCTGCGCTCGAGCGAAAGGGGGCGATCCGGCGTTCGGGGGAGCGGCGCGCGCGGGGTTTGGTTTTGCCCGAGAGGATGCCCAAGGGATTGGCGGAAGTGCCGGTGTTTGGGACAATCCCGGCAGGGATGCCGTCGATGGAATCGGAGGAAAGGGACGGATGCGTGCGTGTGGATTTGGACTCGCTGGGAATTCCGAGGAATGCGCGGACCTTCGCGCTGCGGGTGCGGGGGGATTCGATGATTGGCGCGCACATTGTGGATGGGGACATCGTGGTGCTCGAATTCAAGCCGCCTTCGCACGGGCGCGTGGTGGCGGCGCTGATCGACGGGGAGTGCACGCTGAAGACATTCCTGGTGCGCGGGGGGAAGCCGTTTTTGCGCGCGGAGAATCCGAAATATCCGGACCTGATTCCGGCGCGGGAACTCGTGATCCAGGGGGTGATGGTGGCGCTGTTGCGGCGGGCGGAGGTCAGTCCCCGATGATTTTCACGAGGACGCGCTTGCGGCGCAGGCCGTCGAACTCGCCGTAGAAAATCTGTTCCCAGGGGCCGAAGTCGAGTTGGCCGTTCGTGACGGCGACAACCACCTCGCGACCCATGATGGTGCGCTTGAGGTGGGCGTCGGCATTGTCCTCGGCGCCATTGTGCGCGTATTGGGAATGCGGGTGTTCCGGGGCGAGCTTTTCCAGCCATTTTTCGAAGTCGCGGTGCAGGCCGGATTCGTCATCGTTGATGAAGACGCTGGCGGAGATATGCATCGCATTGACGAGGCACAAGCCCTCGCGAATGCCGCTCTCGGCGAGGCAGGCGGCGACCTGCGGAGTGATGTTGCGGAACGCGCGGCGCGCGGGGATTTCAAACCAGAGTTCCTTGCGAAACGATTTCATGGGCGGGAAGGATTGGCTGCCTCGCATGGATTCGAACCATGACAAAGTGATCCAGAATCACTTGTGCTACCGTTACACCACGAGGCAATCGGCGGGCGGGCAATATCGGGTTCGCCCGCCACTCCTGCAACGGTTTTTTGGGAAATGGATCCGCGAGCAGAGAGGCTGCCGTCAGGAAAGGTCCTGCGCGGTAACAGTGCGCTGGGGGCGGGAGGCAAGGACGCGGGCGTGTTCGACAACGCTTTCGGGGGATTCGTCGAAACGGTAGCCGTGGCAGTTCGGGCACGAGGCCACGCGGGCTTTGACGATGGAATCGCAGCCTTCGCAGATTTTGTATTCCTGCGGCGCGGTGATGATTTTTTCGGCGCGGGCGGCGCGCTCGGCGAGGTGGTCCTTTTCAGCGGACATGCATCGGTTGCTATCAGAGCCCGGTCGGGTGGTCGATGAATTGCCACGGGAGCGCGAGCTTGTGGGCGAGGTGCCCGGCGAGCGCCTTCACGCCGAAGGTTTCGGTGGCGTAGTGGCCGGCGTAAAAAAGATTCACACGGAGTTCCTCGGCGGCGGTGAAGGACCAATGCGGCCCCTCCCCCGTGATGAAAGTGTCGATGCCCGCCGCCGCGGCCTTGGCGATCTCAGCCCCCGCCCCGCCGGTGGCGATACCGATCCGCCGCGCCAGGACGGGACCGCCGGGCGCGAGGTGGACCGGACCTCCCACCGCCCGTTCGATGTGGTCGCGCAGGACCTCGCGGCTGATTTCCGCCTCAAAGCGCAGGCCGGCAGGCTGCCCGTGGACATCGAGGAACGGTTCGCCGGATTCGAGCCCGATGGCAGCAGCGAGAAGGGCGTTGTTGCCGAGCTGCGGATGGACATCGAGCGGAAGGTGCGAACTGTAAACAGCCATGTCGGCTTCGATGAGTTGGCGGGTTTTTCGGTAGTTCGCACCGGTGGTGCGCTGCGCGCCGTTCCAAAACAGTCCATGGTGGACGATGAGAAAATCCACACCGGCCGAAGCTGCCTCGCGGATGACGGCCTCGCTGGCATCGACGGCCGCCCCGATGCGCGAAATCCCTCCGGAATTTTCGAACTGGAGCCCATTGAGCGCCTGCGGATAGTCGCGCACAGAATCGGCGCGCAGGAGTTCGTCGAGGTGGGAAACCGCTTCGTTCAGGTGCATGCGGGAAGTATGCGGCGGTCAGGGACCACCCGCAATCCAACGGATTCCCGAAGGTTCGAAGACTGCGGCGCGCAGGTGGACTTCGCCGCCTTGGATCCGCGCAATGGCGCCGAGCGGCATGGCGCACCCGCCGCCCAGCGACTTCAGCAACCCGCGCTCGGCCTCCACGCACAGCGCGGTTTCGCGGTGGTGGATGGAGGCGAGGAGTTCGAGAGTTTGGAAATCCCCGGCGCGGCACTCGATCGCGATCGCTCCCTGGCCGGGCGCGGGCAGCATTTCGGGAATCGCGGTGGTTTCGATGCTATTTGGGACAATGCCCTCCCCGAGTCGAACCAGCGCGGCGCGGGCGACAACGAACGCATCGAACGCGGGGGTTTCCACAAGTTTTCGGAAACGAGTGCCAATGTTGCCGCGGAGGTCAGCGATGCGGAGGTCTGGACGCAAGGCGAGGAGTTGGTTCGCGCGCCTCGGGCTGCAGGTGGCGACCGTGGCACCTTCGGGCAAACCGCGCCAGCCGCCCGGGTGTTTGGAGGCGAGCCAATCGGCGGGATCGGCGCGCTCCAGAATCGCACCCACAACAAGGCTCGGTGCCGGATCGACGGGGAGGTCCTTCAAGCTGTGGACGGCCGCATCGATCCCGCCGGCGAGCAGTTCCTTCCCGAGCGCCCCGGTGAAAAGGCCTTTTTCCAGGATACCCGGCGTGGAGAGGCTCGTTTCCTGGTCGAGGTCGCCAGCCGTTTGGATGGTGTGCAGCAGGATATCAACGCCGGGATGCGCGGCGCGGAGGAGTTCGGCTGCTTGGCGCGCCTGCACAAGGGCGAGGTCGCTGCCGCGGGTGCCGAGGACGAGGCGTTTCACACGGCAGCCGCGGACCGGATTTCCATGCGGGACTGGAATGCGGCGACATGGCGCTCGAGCAATTCGGCGCAGACCGCACCCTCCGCTTCGCGCGCCCCGAGGGATTCTCGCGCCATGCGCTCGAGCGAATCGATGTCGCAAAGATGGACATTCGGCAGCGTCGCAACTTCGGGATCGATGTCACGCGGGACGGCGAGGTCGATCAGGAAAAACGGGCGATTGCCGCCCGCGCGCAGGAGCGGCTCGAGTTTTTCCACTGTGACGACATGGTGCGGTGCGGCGGTGCAGCAGACCATAATGTCCGCCCCGCCGATGCTGGATTGCCAATCCTCGAATCGAACGGCGCGCCCGCCGATGCTGCGCGAAATCGCCTCCGCACGGGCGAAGGCGCGGTTGGCAACGATCACGGTCGAGGCCCCCCGCGCGACGAGGCGCCTGGCGACGAGTTCGCCGGTTTCCCCGGCACCAAGGACGACAACTTTGCGGCCTTCCAAACCTTCAAAAAGTTGTGTGGCGAGGTCGGCGGCGACGGAACCGACCGAGGCGGCGCCGCGCCCGATGCCGGTGCGGGTGCGAATTTCCTTGGCGGCGCGGAAGGCGGATTGGAACAGGAAATTGATCGGCGCATCGGCCGCACCCGCTGCGCAGGCGGCTGCGTAGGATTTTTTCAGCTGACCGAGGATTTCCGTCTCGCCGGGAACCATCGACTCGAGGCCGCTTGCGACCCGGAACAGGTGCGCTGCGGTTTGGGCGGGGGTATTTGTCGCAAAAGGAACATCGAGCCCGCCCGAGATGCCGCGCAGAACTGAAACCGCGGCCGGCAGCGGGTCGGGACCAGAGGCGTAGATTTCCACTCGATTGCAGGTGGAAACGGCAACAGCACCAGAGATGCCTTCCGAGGCAATCAATGAGCCGAGGATTTCCTCGAGCCGGTGCGGGGCGATGGCGAACCGCTCGCGGACCTCGACGGGAGCGAGGCGGTGGTTGATGCCTGCGCAGGCGAGCGTGGTTTCGTATCCTTGGTCTGGCATTCGAAGCCTGTGACTCTCGCAGGGTGCGGGGGATTTTCAATTCCGCACTCGGCGGGCGGGTCAGCGGACCTCGACAGGTGTGCCTTTTTTCACCAGTTGGCAGAGCAGGAACGCATCCCAATTCGCGAGACGGATGCAGCCGCTGCTCTCGTTGCGGCCGATACGGTCCGGAGAGTTCGTGCCGTGGATGCCGAGGCTCGGGCGGTTGATGCCCATCCAAACAATACCCACCGGACTGTTCGGTCCGGGCGGGAGGAGGTGCGCGTTCTCGCTGCGCACGCCAGTCTCGAGCACCGATTTGTCCCAGCGGAAATACGGCATCAGCGTGTTGCTGGTGATTTTCCAGGTGCCCTCGGGAACCGGGAATTTCGCCGAGCCCGGCGTGCAGGGGAAACACGCCACAATGCGGTCGCCCTCGTAAACCTCAATGAGCCTCTCGGCGCGCAACAACACAAGCCGGCGGTCGGGTTCGGGTGCGGGAGGCGGCGCTGGAGTTACTGCGGGTGCGGGCTGCGGGGTTTCCAAAGAATCGGATACCGGTGCGTTGAGGTCGAATAGTTGCTGGGGCGGTGGACCGGGCGGCTGTGTCGCTATTGGCTGGGGTTCGGCGGACTTTTTCTTAGCGGCAGCGGCGCGTTGTTTGTCCAGGGCCTGAACATCGGCGATGGAAAACTCCGGGACATCCGGCACCCGCAGGACGGTTCCTACAGCGGGTTGTTGGACGCCGGGATTGAGTTCGACCAAGAAATTCCGGTCGCAATGGAAGCGCTCGGCGACCGCCTCCCAGAGGTCGCCGTATTTAAGCGATTTGAACTTCGCCTGCTGCCCGGGCTCGCTGGAAACCGGCCCCACCCAGGCGGCATCGGCTTCGGCAACGGTGTATTCGCGGTAGGGGTTCGGGACCTCTGAAACATCAACCAACGAGCCCCGTGGCAGGCCGAGGCTGTCGCACCAGCGGTCCGCCGCGCGTTGGGTGAACTCCCCGCCGAGGCCGTCGATTTTTCCGGGACGGAATCCGGCGCGATCGAGCGCGACTTGGACTCGCGCCAAGGCGATGCGTTGCTCGGAATCGGGCGGTTCCTTGCGGAGATTGGCAGCAGGGGCTTCGGCGGGCTGCGCGAAAACTCCGGCCGCGGTCGCAAGGAGTGCGGCGGCAATGGAAACAGCGGCGATGCGCATCATCCCAAGCAACCAAACGCGTAGCCCCATTCACAGCCAAAACAGGCACCCGGCGCGCACGGGCGTTTGACTTGAAGACGCGGGGATTTAAACTGCCGGCCAAGATGAGTTCCGCCGAGGCGCGCCATGTCCTTTTCGTTTGCACGGGCAATGTTTGCCGCAGCCCTATGGCGGAAGCCCTCTTCCGCCGCATGTCCTCGGGAATAGCAGGCGTCACTGCGGAATCCGCCGGGTTGAGTGCCGCCGACGGCCAGCCTGCGAGTCGCGATGCAGTGGATGTTTTGGCCGAAGGCGGGATCGATCTTGCAAAATTCCGCAGCCAGCCGGTGACCGAAAAACTCCTCGAAAAATCGACCGATATCTTCGTGATGACAGGGGACCACCGGCGGTTGCTCGACCTGTTTTTCCCCGAGCACATCCACAAGGTGCGGCTCCTGCGCTTCGACGAACCGGGTTCGCCCGATGTGCCCGACCCGATCGGGCGTGGCCGCGCGGTTTACGCCGAATGCAAGCGCAGCATTGAACGCGCACTCCCGTCCGTCCTCCGGGCACTCAACCAACCGAAAATGACCACCACCACAGACTCCAGCCACACATCCCCGTCGCTTGCCGCCGCCGACCCAGAGATCGCCGCCGCCATCGAGAAGGAACACAAGCGCCAGTTCGAACATATCGAATTGATCGCGTCGGAAAATTTCACCAGTCGCGCGGTCATGGAGGCGCAGGGTTCGTGCCTGACCAACAAATATGCCGAAGGCTACCCTGGACGGCGCTGGTATGGCGGGTGCGAATATGTGGACATCGTCGAAACGCTCGCCATCGAGCGCGCAAAGCGGCTCTTCGGCGCGGAGCATGTCAATGTCCAGCCGCACAGCGGCAGCCAGGCGAACATGGCCGTGTATTTCAGCACCCTCCAGCCCGGCGACCGCATCCTGACGATGGATCTCGCTCACGGGGGACACCTCACGCACGGGCACAAGGCGAATTTCTCCGGCAAGCTTTACGAAGTGCACCACTACGGCGTGGACAAGGGGACCGAGACGATCGACTACGACGGCCTCGCCCGGCAAGCGGAGCAGGTCCAACCGAAGATGATCACGGCGGGCGCCTCGGCGTATTCGCGAACCATCGATTTCCAACGCATGCGCGAGATCGCGGATTCGGTCGGCGCGCTCCTGTTCGTGGACATGGCGCATATCTCGGGCCTTGTCGCCGGCGGCGCGCACCCCTCGCCTTTCCCGCACGCGGATTTCGTCACCACCACCACTCACAAAAGCCTTCGCGGGCCTCGCGCGGGACTCGTCATGTGCAAGGAAGCCTACGCGAAAAAAATCGACGCCCAAACTTTCCCCGGCGTCCAGGGCGGTCCGCTTATGCATGTGATCGCCGCGAAGGCGGTTTGCTTCCACGAGGCGCTCCAGCCGGATTTCAAGGACTACGCCCGCCAGGTCGTGAGCAACGCCAAAGCGCTCGCCGCGCGCCTCGCGAAACTCGGCCACCGCATCGTCTCCGGCGGCACCGACAACCATGTCCTGCTGGTGGACCTCCGCCCTGCGGGGCTGACGGGCGCGGAAGCGTCCGAGGTCCTCGACAAGGCGGCCATCACCGTCAACAAGAACGCAATCCCCTTCGACACGGAGTCGATCATGAAAACCGGCGGCATCCGCATCGGCACCCCGGCCATGACCACGCGCGGGCTCAAAGAGGACGACATGATGCAGGTGGCGGACTTCATCGACTCGGCGCTCAAGAAACGCCACGACGCCGGCGCTCTCGCGGCGCTCCGCCGCGAGGTGGTTGCGTTCACCGCAAAGTTCCCGCTGCCCTGAAGCGCATCGCCTGCTCGAGGACGCGCTTGGCGACATCCTCGAGTTCCATTTGGCTCGTGTCGATGCGCAGGTCCGCCGCCGATTCGTAGATTTCCCGGCGGGCGGAAAGAAGGGCATCGAACGAGGCGCGCGGATTCTCGGTCTGCAATAGCGGCCGCCGCCCGCTTCGCATCGCACGGTCGAAGAGGATGTCCGGATCGGAATCCAACCACACGACGATCCCGGTTTTTTTCATGGTGGCGCGGTTCGCCTCGCGCAAAACAGCCCCGCCGCCCGTCGAAAGGACAACTCCGGCCACACCGACAAGTTCGGCAAGGGTTTCCTCTTCCAGCCTGCGGAAACCCTCCTCGCCGTCCGTGGCGAAAATTTCCGGGATTCCGCGCTGGGCGCGGTTCGCGACGAGTTCGTCGCTGTCGAGGAACCGGTGGCCGGTCAACGAGGCCAGGCGGCGCCCGACGGTCGTTTTCCCGGACCCCATGAATCCGATGAGCACAAAATTCGGCAACATGGGGCGGAGTTTCCCACATCGCGGGAGCGGCTGGAACCATTTTGCACACAGTGGGAATAAATCGTTGCAAGCCCTGCGGCGCTGTGGTTTACGAAGCCCATGTCTATCGATACCCCGAGGCTCCCGGCGGCAGGATTGATCTCGATGTTGGAGGAGGAGGACCGCGACACACTCAGCAGCTACGGCACCTTCCACCACGCGAGGAAGGGTCTCCAACTCATCGAGCAGGGGCGCCCGCACGGGAAGTTGTTCTTCATCGTGGACGGTGTGTTCCATGCGCGCCGGGTGGACTCGGGCAATGACATCCTCCTCGGCCGCATCCAACCCGGCGAGTGGGTCGGTGAAGTTGACCTGTTCGACCCGTCGGAGGCCGTATGCAATGTGATCGCGATGGAGCCGTCGCAATACTGGGTGATCACGCGCGACAGCCTCGAGGAATACATTAACAACTACCCGTCGCCCGGCATCATGCTGATGATCGGTTTGGCGGGCATCCTCGGTCGGCGCATCCGCGACCTCACCCGCAAGATCGCCGAGCAAACGGAACTCTCGAGCCTGCGCATGTCGCTCTTCGATCCGATGGAACCGCCGCCGGCGGGTTGAACGAAAAAACAAGCAGCCCCGATTTTCAGCGGATCCGGTAGGGTCCGTCGCCCACACTCAGGACCTGGATTTTCACAGTCGTGAGCCCTTGCCTGTGGAATCCCAGTTCGTGCGCGACCGGCGCTGTCACATCGAGCATGCGCCCGCGGATGAACGGTCCTCGGTCGTTCACGCGCACCGTCACAGACCGGCCGTTCTCCAGGTTCGTCACGCGGATTTTGCAGGGAATGGGGAGCGTCTTGTGCGCGGCGGCGCGGGTCCAGGGATAGAGTTTTTCGCCGATCGCGGTCTTGCCGGGAAAAACGAGGAAGTGTTCCGAGTAGTGCGACGCGATACCCGTCTCGGTATGGCCGATGGCTTCGCGCGGTTGCATCGGGTAATGGCGCTCGCCGCGGATCGTGTAGGGTTTGGTTTTATAGCCCTTGTAGTTCGGCCCGAGGCAACCAGTGAGCGGCAGGGACAAGGCCGCTGCGAGGAGAAAAAAGGAGACCGGTTTCATGGCGTGCGGAGAAATCCGAGCGCGACTTTGCGCGATGCAGGGATGCGGCCGCAATAGGTCTCGATGGCGGACAGGGCGCAACCTTTGCCGTCGCGGATTCCCAGGAGTCGGGTGATTTCGTCCTCGAAAAACTCCATGGCGCGCGGCTTGGCCGGCTTGGCGCCGAGGTGCGCCACGGCGCGGGAGAGAAGATCGTAGATTTCCGGCGCGGGCTCGCCGGGCTGGGTGAGCAGGTCCACCAACTCGGCGAAGTAGCCGCACAGGAAAACTCCTTCGGGCGCCGTGCATCCGAACGGTTCCAGCAAACGGACCTCGCGGAGGTTGTGAAGCTGGGATTTCCTCGACCGTGCGAAGGCGATCTCGGCGCGGTGGAAAAGGTCGAGCCTGCCCGCGAAGGGGCTTCCCGCCTTGCGCGCGGAGCGTGCCATCGCCGAGAGTTTTCCGAGTTCCGGGCTGAACCAGACGGTGAGAAGGCTCGTGTCGCCCCACGGGCGCCGGTTGATCAGGATGGCTTCGGTCTGCTCCATCGACGCAAACCGCCGGTTACCGGCTACAGCGCGATCACCCGCGCGCTGAAAATGTCGGGATCGGCGGTGAACTGCGCGATCAGGGCCGCGGAGGGCTGGCTGTCGAGGTTGAGGATCGTCAGGGCGCGCCCCCCCTGCTCGGTGCGGGAGAGGCTCATGCTGGCGATGTTGACATTGCCCGTGCCGAGGATCGTGCCGATGTGCCCGACGATCCCTGGGCGATCCCGGTTCTCCAGCATGAGAACAACGCCGGAGGGCGTGACCTCCACCGAGCGGCCGTTGACACGCACGATGCGGGGATCGTTTTTCGCGCCAAAGAATGTGCCGCCAACGGAAACCTTCGAATCGCCGCTGAAAACGGCGACATGGAGCCATTCGTTGAAATCGGTCTGTTCGCTCGAACGCACCTCCTCGACATCGAGGCCGAGCGTGGAAGCCATGCTGCGGACATTGACGCTGTTGACCTCCTCGCCGCCGGCGTGCTTGAGGAATCCGGTGAGAATCGCACGGCTAATGGCATCCACCGGCATTTCGATGGCTTTCCCGCCGTAGGTGATGACGATTCGGTCGTTCCGCTTCGGTGCAAGCTGCGCGACGAAGCGCCCCATGCGGTCGCCGAGAGTAAGGTATGGACGGACGACTGCGGCGGTCTTCGCGTCGATGCTCGGCATGTTGACGGCATTCCGGATTTCGCCTTCGAGGAGCGCGGCGCGGATCGCCTGGGCGATTTCGATGCCGACATTCTCCTGCGCCTCCGCGGTGCTCGCGCCGAGATGCGGGGTGAAAACAATATTGGGCGCGGAGCGGAGCGGAAACTCCGCCGGCGGCGGCTCAACTTCGTAAACATCCAGGGCGGCCGCGCCGACATGGCCGCTTTTCAGGGCATCGCCGAGTGCGGTTTCGTCCACCAGTCCGCCCCGGGCGCAATTCACGATGCGGACGCCTTTTTTGCAGAGCGCCAACCGGCGGGCGTCGAGCATGTGGCGCGTCTCGTCGGTGAGCGGCATGTGCATCGAAATGAAATCGGCGCGCGGGAGGAGCGAGTCGATGTCCTCGCAGAGTTCCACCTGTAGGCTGCGCGCTTTCGCGGTCGAGAGATAGGGGTCGTAGGCGAGGACGCGCATGCCAAACGCCATAGCGCGGCGGGCGAGCTCGGTGCCAATGCGCCCCATTCCAAGGATGGCGAGGGATTTGTCGTAGAGTTCGACACCCTCGAATTTTTTGCGGTCCCAGCGGCCGGCTTTCATGCTGGCGTCAGCCTGCGGGATATTGCGTGCAATGCTCATGAGGAGCGAGAACGCGTGCTCGGCGGTGGAAACCGTGTTGCCGCCAGGTGTGTTCATGACGATCACGCCTCGGCGCGTGGCTGCCTCGACATCGACATTGTCCACACCCACGCCTGCGCGGCCGACGACCTTCAGGTTCGCCGCGGCTTCGAGCACGGCGGCGGTCACCTTTGTCTGGCTGCGGACGACGAGGGCGGAGAATTCGGGGATGATTTTGAGAATCTCGGCCTCGGGAAGACCGGTTTGGACGGTGACCTCGAGGGCGCCGCCGGAGGCGAGTTCATCCACGCCGCGCTGCGAAACGGGATCGGCGACGAGGACCTTGGGAACGGAAAGCGACATTATGGTTTTCGGTATGATTTTGCCGGGCGCGGGCTATCTTGCCCGCATGGTGACCGGACCGCTTGGTGTATTGGGAAATCCGGTCGCCGGAAACCAATTTTTATGAAGTGGTCCTACCGCATCGCACGCATCGCCGGGATCGACATCAGAATTCATCTGACATTCCTGCTGCTGCCCTTGTTTTTCGGGATCGCCGACTGGCAAAGCGGGGGTGCGGCCGCGGCAGCGGAATCGGTTGCTTTCATCCTCGTGCTGTTTTTTTGCGTGCTGCTGCACGAACTCGGACACGCACTGGCGGGCAGGGCGTTCGGGATCCGCACGCCGGACATCACACTGCTGCCGATCGGAGGCGTGGCGCGCATGGAACGCATCCCGGCCTACCCGCTGCAGGAACTCGTCATCGCCGTTGCGGGCCCCGCCGTGAATGTCGTGATCGCGGGGGCCATTTACTCCTGGCTGGCTCTGGCAGGGTCCGGGGGCACGAGCGGCTTGAATGGTTTTCTGAACGGATTGGCGCTCGTGAATGTGGGGTTGGTTGTTTTCAACTGCATCCCCGCGTTCCCGATGGACGGCGGTCGCGTGTTGCGGGCTCTTTTGGCAATGCGGCTGCGGTATTTGACAGCCACGAAAATCGCGGCGCGGATCGGGCAGGCCATTGCGCTGCTTTTCGCGGCGGCGGGATTTTTTTGGAATCCGATGCTCGTGCTGGTGGCGGTTTTCGTTTTCGGCGGCGCGCAGCAGGAATTGGAATACGCGAAGGCGGTGGACGAGTTCAGCCGGCGGTTTGACGAGGCGGTGCAACGCGCGGGCTTTGGCCTTGAGCGGCCGGAACGCGGCCCGTAGCCTGCACCCATGGGTAGGCAGTGGCTCCACGCAAAACGCGAAGTGGCGAACCTGAAAAAAGGTCAGGTCGTCGGAAAACTCGTCCGCGAAATCATGGTCGCGGCGAAGACAGGCGGACCCGACCCCGAGGGCAATGCTCGGCTCGCCGCGGCAATCGAGAAGGCGCGCAAGGCGTCCGTGACGCGCGATGTCATCGAGCGCGCGGTCCGCAAGGGTTCGGGCACCGGCGATGAAAAACTCACGCTCGAGACCGTCATTTTCGAGGGCTACGCACCGCACAAGGTCCCGGTCATCGTCGAGGCGCTCACGGACAATGTGAACCGCACCGCGCCGGAGTTGCGCGTGCTTTTCAAAAAAGGGCAGCTCGGGACCGCGGGCAGCAACAAGTTCCTCTTCGACCATGTGGGTATCGTCGAAGCGCACCACCCGGATGCCGGCGTGGATGCGGAAGCCGCCGCGATCGAAGCGGGGGCGAATGATCTCAACCCGATCCCCGAGGGGGAGAACGACGACATCCCGGCCGGCGCGAAGGGCGTTCGGTTCATCACCGACAGGTCCGCCACCGCAGCGGCATCACGCTGGCTGGCCGATAACGGATGGACGGTTGTCACGAGCGAACTCGGGCACATCGCGAAGCAGTTCCCGGAATTGACGCCGGAGCAGCGCTCGGAGGCTGGCGAGTTTTTGCAGGCCCTCGAGGACCATGACGATGTCCACCGCGTCTGGGCCGCGGTGAAATAGAACGCATGGAAGCCACCGCGGCGCGGTTGGTCGAACGGTTGCGCGACGCCGGCCACGAGGCCTATTTCGCAGGAGGTTGCGTGCGCGACATGCTCCTCGGGCGCAAACCGAAGGATATCGACATCGCCACCAGTGCACGCCCGGAAGCAATCCAGGCGCTCTTCCCAAGAACTCTCGCCGTTGGCGCTGCATTCGGGGTGATCGTGGTTTTGGAGGACGGCGGGGAATTCCAGGTGGCGACATTCCGAACGGACGGCGCCTACCACGACGGCCGCCATCCGGACTCGGTTTCGTTTGGAACGGCCGAGGGCGATGCCTTGCGGCGGGACTTCACCGTGAACGGGCTGTTCTACGATCCCGATTCGAAACGCGTGATCGACTTCGTCGGGGGCGAAGCAGACTTGCGCGCCAAGACGCTCCGCTGCATCGGAAATCCGGAAGAACGCTTCGCGGAAGACAAATTGCGCCTCCTGCGTTGCGTGAGGTTCGCGGCATCTCTGGGATTCGATATCGAACCGAATACTTGGGACGCGCTTTGTAAAAAAGCCGATGAAATCATGGTGGTCAGCGCGGAGCGCATCCGTGACGAGTTGGTAAAGATTTTCACCCATCCGTCCCGTGTCGCCGGGTGGGACCTGCTGGACCGCTGCGGACTCATGGGAATCCTTTTGCCGGAATTGGAAGCCCTGAAAGGCTGCGAGCAACCTGCCGACTTCCATCCAGAGGGCGATGTCTTCGTCCACACCCGCCTGATGCTGTCGCTCCTGCCAAGCGAGGTCTCGGTGCCGTTGGTTTTTTCGGTGCTCCTCCACGATGCCGGGAAACCCGCCGCGTTCCGTCGCGATGAAACCGGGCGCATCCGCTTCAACGGCCATGAATCGATCAGTGCCGAAATCGCCTCGGCTGTTTTCCACCGGTTGCGTTTTTCGAATGCGGAAACCGATGCGACGGTCGCCATGGTGAAGAACCACATGTCCTTCAAGGATGTGAAAAACATGCGCGTCGCGACGCTCAAACGCTTCCTCGCCAGGGAAACCATCGACGGCGAACTCGAGTTGCACCGCGTGGATTGCCTCGGCTCGCACGGACTCCTCGACAACTACGATTTCCTTCTCGCAAAGCGGGCGGAATTTTCCAGCGCCCCGCTTATTCCCCCGCCGCTTATCACCGGTCGCGACTTGATCACCGCCGGCCAGAAGCCCGGACCCCAATTCAAAAAAATCCTCGATGCGGTGCAGGCGCTTCAGCTCGAAGGCGCGCTCACATCCCGCGAGGCAGCGATGGCATGGGTTGCGGCGCAGGAAGAATTCATGGATACCTGACGCATGGTCCTCAAACGCCCTGTCAACATCGCGCGCTACGGAAAAATCATTGGCGAGTTTTCGTCGAGCGATCTCGGCGCCATGATGGAAAGCGGTGAATTGCTCCCGGGCGACCTCTGCTACCTCGAGGAGGAAAATCTTTGGGTTCCCCTCCGCGATTATCTGGAGGCAAGTTCGCTGCCAAAGTTCCAACCCCCTCCTGTAGCGACCGGGGAGGAAGAAAAGGAAGAGGGCCCGAATTTCATGCTATTCCTGTCTTCGCCCACGATGATTGTTCTGGGTTGGGTCGCATTCCTCCTTGCTTGTGGCGCGATTGTCGGAGCCGGTGTTTGGATTTTTTCCCTTCAAAAAGATCTCGCCCGCGCCGATGCCGAAGCGAAGGGGTTGCAGCATCGGTTGCAAAGCCAGGAACAGGAATACCGGGAGTTGCTCAGCGAGCGGGAATCCGGCGCCGACCAAGGCCTCGTCCGCGGCAAGGTAATCCTCCAAAGCGAGAACGGCGAACCAATCCTGATGCCCGATTTTGTCCTGCGCCTCTACCATAGGAAAACCGTGGAGGCGCACTTGCGCGAGCGGCAGGCGGAACTCGCGGAATTCGAGAAGACCGGCAACACGGCGAATCTCGCCAATGTCCTCAACACACTCCCGCCTCCGTTATTGGAGACCGCAAGCAACGCCATCGGGGAATACGAATTGGAACTCCCCGACGACGGTGACTACGTGATCCACAGCAGCATGAGTGTTCCGCGAGAAGGGACGCCGCGCATTCTTTTGTGGTTTCTCGGATGCTCGAAAAACGACCCGCTAGGCCTTCCGGTGAATATCACCGACTGGAACCGCGTGGGAAACTACAAGCCCGAGCTTATGATTGTTCCGGGCCGGTAGGCTCGCGCCCGCGCCCCGGAAACCTTTCAGCAAAACGCCAGACGAACCACCCTGTAATCAGCGCAATCACAATCGAAACAAGCACATCCGAAGGGTGGTGCGCGCCGATTGCGATGCTAGACCAAGCCACCACCACGGCTCCGGCAACGGCGACTATCCCCCACCCCGGCACGGCGTAAAGAATCACGGATGCGAATCCGAACGCCGTGGCAGTGTGGCCGGATGGAAAGGAATTGTAGGCGGGAACGCCGATCAAAAGTCTTCCATCGTGCCACGGACCGTAAAAACCCTGCTCGATCCTGGGACTCTCGCGGGGGCGGGTTCGTCCGGTGGTGAGCCGGGAAGCGTTGGCAAAGATTCCAGCGAGCGTGGAGGCGATCATCGCCGCGAGAATGATGCGGCTCCAGCGGCGGTTGCCGCGCGCGCGAAAGATGACGTAACCGATCGCGGCGGCCACCATCAGCGGCGGCCAGTCGCCCCAGGTCCGCACCAAGCCATGGTATTTCCTCTCATCCGATTTACCCCAATCGGGCCCCTGACCGGACAAAACCAGCGCGCGGACCGGAGCATCCCACTGGAACGAGGCGGCTGCGAGCACACCTCCAACGAGGAAGACCAACAACGGAACCCGGAAGGTGCGAAACCAGTTCATCGGGATTGGAGCGCGGAGGCAACGTCCGCCGCGAAGTAGGTCAGGATGAAATCCGCCCCGGCTCGCTTGATGGCGAGAAGCGATTCATCGCGCGTTTTTTCGAGATCGAGCCAGCCCCGCTCCGCAGCGGCATGAATTTGTGAATATTCCCCGCTTACCTGATAGGCGGCGACAGGCACATCGGAGGCTTCTCGCACGGCGCGGATGATATCGAGATAGGGACCGGCGGGTTTGACCATGACGGCATCGGCGCCTTCCTCGATGTCCAACGCCACTTCTCGCAGCGCCTCGCGGGAATTCGCCGGGTCGATTTGATATGTGGATTTGTCGATGGCATCCGCACCCAGCTTGCTGCCGACAGCGTCGCGGAAGGGGCCGTAAAATGCGGAACGGTATTTCACGGCATAGGAAAGAATCGCTGTTCCCTGAAACCCGGCACCATCGAGCGCCCTGCGGATTTCACCGATGCGTCCGTCCATCATGTCCGATGGCGCCACAATGTCCGCACCGGCCGCAGCCTCCAGAACGGCGAGTCGCGCAAGCGCTTCGACGGTCGCGTCATTATCCACATCAGCGCGGCCCGCATCCAAAAGCCCGTCGTGCCCATGGCTCGTGTAAGGATCGAGCGCCACATCGGCGACGAGTGCCAAATCCGGGAATCGCTTTTTCGCATCCCGCAGCGCGCGGAAAAGAATGTTGGATTCCACGAAGGCGTGCGAACCGGCGTCGTCCTTCGATTCTCGCGGAATGCACGGAAACACCGCCACCGCAGGGATGCCGAGCGCACAGGCGCGCTCGCAGGCGCGGAAAAACGAGTCGAACGATAATCGAAAAACTCCCGGCATGGATGCAACCGGTTCGTCGCCCGCGCCGCCGTGGACGAACAGCGGCCAAACAAAATCGGCCGCCGCGAGACGCGTCTCGCGCACCAGGCGGCGTATGGGGTCCGTGCGCCTGAGGCGGCGGGGACGGCGCGGCAAAACCAAATCCATCGCGGCGAGACTGCTGGCGGCGGGCATCCCCGTCAAGCCGCCCGCCCGCGGGCTTCGGCGTTGCCGCACGATTTGCGGGATGGTATTTCCGCACCCGATGAAAGCCTCCCTACCCTCCCTCGTCGCCGCGCTTCTGCTCACCGGTTGCCTGTCCTCGCCTATCTCTTCGTCCGGCGGGATCGGCGCCGTCACCGTCAAAGATACCAACCCGAACGCGGTCATCTCCGCGGCACAGGCCGTCTTCGCCGAGAAAGGCTACACGCTCTCCGGATCGGATTACCCGGATTCCATTTCGTTCGACAAGCCCGCCGGCGGGTTCGGAAACGCGATGTGGGGAAGCTACGGCGATCCCCAAACCATCCGCGTCAAACTCGCGCTCGTCCCGATCCCGGGCACATCGAACATCCGCATCGAGCCGAGTGTTTACTCGGTCGGCGACGCGGGCGAAGCGGGATTCGACAGCGAACGCCCGCTCATCGGCCTGTGGAACGCGGAGTTCGGCCCGATGCTCGGCCGCATCGCGCAGCAGGCCGGCGGTTGAGCGGCGTCAGCCGTTTTCCTCGCGCTGCTTGCGCGTCAACCACAGCGCAAGCACGAAAATCAGAAGCAAGAGCGTCCCGAGCGCCGCGCCGAAAGGTTGGTTCCGTCCGGAAGTGAACTGCTTGAAAATGACCTCGCCGATTGTGGGATTTGTTCCCCCGCCCATAAGGGTCGTGATCGCGAACATCGCGATCGATGGCACAAAGACCAGCATCGCCCCCGCGGCGATCCCCGGTTTGGTGAGCGGAATGATCACTTGCGAAAACGCCCGGAGCGGTCCCGCGCCCAAATCGTAGGCCGCCTCGATCATCGCGTTGTCGAGCCTTTCGACGCTCGTGTAGATCGGAAGAATCATGAAGGGCAGGAAATTGTAAACCAGCCCGAGAACGATCGCGAAGGGTGTGTAGAGCAGCCCCACCGGCTGAGAGATGATCCCCGTTTGGAGCAGCAGGCTGTTCACGAGACCTTCCTTGCTCAGGATCGTGATCCACGCATAGGTGCGGATGAGGAAACTCGTCCAAAACGGGACCATCACCAGCATGAGCAGAAGCGCCCGCCAGCGCGGCGGCGCGCGGCCGATCGTGTAAGCCACCGGGTAGCCGACGAGCATGCAGACCACAGTCGTCAGGAAGGCATACCAAACGGAAACCAGCAGCACCTTGAGCCAGAGCCAATCGAACGCCCTCGCGTAATTTTCAAAAGTGAACTGCCAAACGATCCGCCCGAGCGCATCGCGCTCCGCGAAGCTCACCGCGACCAGCATGCAAGTGGGCGCGATGACGAACAAAACCAACCAGGCCAGCAGCGGCGCGAGGACGAGCCACGCAAGAATGCCCGGCTGCCGCCGGTATTCCTGCGCCCCGCCCACCACCGCCGCTGCGAACCCGGCCATCGGTTATTGCACCTTCAGTGAAGTGACAAGTTCGTCTATCTTCGACGCTTGTTCGCCCACATCCTGGAATGTCTCCATCTTCGCAATCTCCTCATCGGTCGGGAAACTCGCCGGGTTGGCGAGTTGCTCCGGCGTGAGGAGCTTGCGCGCGGCGAGGTTCGGATTCGTGTATGGGAATGCGTCCGAGATTTGTTTGCTGATCTCGGGCTCGAGGATGAAGTTCATGAACGCCT
>JBMOIA010000009.1:0-16909 GCA_049317565.1 Terrimicrobiaceae bacterium
CCATGTCGAGGACCTTGTGCGGGCGGGCGTTCTCGCGGTCGATCTTGTTGATGACCACGATCGGCTTGAGTTTGTTCTCGAGTGCCTTCCGGAGAACGAATTTCGTCTGAGCCTGCGGCCCGTCGTGGGCGTCAACGACGAGCAGGACGCCATCGACCATTTTCATGATGCGCTCGACCTCGCCGCCGAAGTCCGCATGGCCTGGGGTGTCGACGATGTTGATGTGGTAGTCCTCCCAGCGGAAGGCGGCGTTCTTTGCGCGGATGGTGATGCCCTTTTCCTTTTCGAGATCCATAGAATCCATCACACGCTCGTCCACCTTCTGGTTCGAGCGGAAGGTTCCGGCCTGTTTGAGAAGCTGGTCGACGAGGGTGGTCTTGCCGTGGTCGACGTGGGCGATGATGGCGATGTTTCGAATTTTTTCCATAGGATGAGAGCCGCCCGGGCGCGAGCGGGCTGGGAATATGTGGGGCGGGCCGAAGACTGTCAAACAAGCCCTCGACGCACGGTGGCGGCTATTTTTCGAGGACTAGGAACGAAATGGATTCCAACTCGGGCGACCCGCCGGTCGAGTTTTCCCACCGTGCATACACAACGACAACCGTGAAGGCGCGGCCGGCGATGTTCCAATCGAACGACGGGGGCGCGGGGGCCTTGGGGGAAAGGGCATCCAGCGGTCCGAAGTCGAATGTCTTGTCGATGTGGTCCCCGGACATTCCGACGAGTTGGCGGTCCTTGAGCCGGACGGAGAGAATTTTTCCTTCGGGGTCGTTTCCGAGATTGGCGTATGAGGAAGGTCCGGAGCCCGGGAACAGGTTTTTGGCGCCGGCGAGCGGGACCGGTTTTTCATCGGGCCAGGAAAATTTGGACACCATGCCGTCGGAACCAGTGAATTCGGGGAGCGAGAGTTTTTCGCGGACGGCGGCGAAGACTTCGTAAGCTTTGGCATCCTTCGCGAGGTCGAGTTTGCCGACGAGGCCTTCGATCACGGAGGGTTCGTAATTCAAAGATATGTATCGGGCGGCGGAAGCGAGGCGGCGCGTGGATTCGTCGGAGCGGGGTTCGGGTTCAGCGAGGAGTTTTTCGAGGCGGGCGCTTTGGCTGGCGAGCGGGACCTGACGCGCGCCCAGCGGGCTGAACAGGGCGAAGAATGCGAACCCGGCCAAAAGCGCGGGGGCCGCGGCCGGGGACAGGTTTTTCCTAAAAAGCAGGAGAAGGCAAAACAGGTCGAGCCAGACCGCAAGCGCCAGGGCGGCGTAGCGTTCGAAGGTGAATCCGTATTCCGCGATGCGCACCCAGAGCGCCAGAAAGAGCAGGATGCTGAAGACGGGAAACGCCGGGAAGGCGAGGGCGAAGGCGCGCGCCCATGGCTTGTCGGTGCGCCAAGGTTCGAGGAGCAACCGGCCGGCAAGGCTGTAGCAACCAAGCGCAATCACCGGCAGGGCGACCATGCCGTCGGGAAGTTTTTGCAGGACGGCGATGCGGACGGCATAGGCGGTGAGGATGGCCATAAAAAGGAATCCGAGCGGGATGGCGGCGAATTGGCAAAGCCGGCCCCACGCAGCGAAGCCGGGTTGCGTGCGGTCGAGTTCGGCGCGGGCCGGCGGCAGCAGGGCGGCGGCTGCGACGGGGGCGAGAAGGAGCCAGCAGACCGCCATCGAGTCTTGCGAGGCCTTGGGCAGCTTCAGGCCGAACAGCGACTGGACGCTTTCGATCGCAAGGAGTAGGCCGATCTGGACAAAAAGGGCAAGCAGGCCGGCGAGGATGATGGCGTTGAGGGTGCCGACATTGACTCGCCACCAATTGTGCTGCGGGGATTTCGCGAGCCCCGGCACCGCGCTGACCACCGACAATCCGGCAATGAAAACCATCGTGTGGACTTGCCAGTTTTCAATCCCCCCAATCAGCCACCAGCAGGCGACCACCCACAGTAGGCCGACTGCTTGGAGCACGATTTTGACCCGCGCAAACAGTTCTGCGGCGAAAGCCGCCCCGACCAGCATTGGCAAGGCGAGTTCGATGGCGAGGACAGCCCGCACGAGCTCTTTGTCAACGGAAGCGGAGTTGATGTGGTTGGCCGCAATCGCGCATCCAGCGGCTGCGGTTGCGGCAAGGATGACCAAAGGAAACCGGGAAAATCCTGCAGAAAGCGCGAGGCGGAGTTTTTGAAAATCGAAGAGGGACACCGAGGTGTGCTTTATGATGACAGGGAGGCCAATTCTTGCAAATCCGGCATTTCCAAGCAGGATGCCGTCATGCCATCCGATCAGGTTCCCCTATGGTATTTGAAGAAACACGGAGACGGAGCGACGCACGGACCGGTCTCCTTTGATCAACTCCGCAACTGGGCTGGGTCCGCTCAAATCAATCCGCACGACTTGGTATCGAACGATTCCAAGATCTGGAACAAGGCCCCGATGGTTGCCGAGTTGGAAATGGATTGGCTGATCGAGGTTCCTGACAATCCGCTCTATGGCCCGACAACCGCCGGAGCGGTGATGGAGTTTTTCCGGATGGGAGAAGTTTGCGGTTCGACGATCGTTTTAAACTGTTGCACAGGCGCTTCCATGCCTTTGGAGAAGGCTCCCTTTTTTCATGCCCGAAATCCGGGCCAGATTGACGATGAAACCACCGGGTTGCTTCTAAAAAGAATCGCCGACCTTGAATCCCAGTTGGAGGAGCGCGGGAAGGAATTGGCCTTGGCCAAACAGACGATCGATTCCCTCCACAGAATGGTGGGCAAAATCGATTCCCGCCTGCGGGATTGAGAGCAGATTCCGTGCGTTCCCGCGAATTCCCCGGAGTTTGTCGGCGCTTGACCGATCCACTGTTGACACCGTGCCGCGTCGCAAGACACTTTGAACCTGTTCCATGAAAGTCATTGCGATCACGAATCAGAAGGGTGGGGTGGGGAAGACCACCACCAGCGTCAGCCTCGCCGCGGCGCTCGCTGAAAAAGGCAAGCGCATCCTCCTTCTCGATCTCGATCCGCAAGGCAGCGCCTCCAGCGTTCTGGACACCCGCGAGGGCGAAAAACACAGCATCTACGCCGGGTTGATCGGCGAAGTTCCGGCCCCGTCCCTCGCCGCACCCACGCGCCTTCCGAACCTCCACATCATCCCGTCCGACCTTGATCTCGCGGGCTCTGAAATCGAGGTGGCCCGCATGGACGACCACATGGTCCGCCTCCGCCGCTGCTGCGACGAACTCCGTGCCGCGGACCTTTTCGATTTCATGCTGATCGACTGTCCGCCATCGCTCGGCGTGTTGATGTCCAATGCCCTCGCGGCCACCGACGAAATTCTCGTTCCCATCCAGTGTGAATATTACGCACTCGAGGGCCTCGGCCTTCTCTTGGAAGTCACCGACCGCATCCGCTCTTGCGGGGCCAATCCGAAACTCTCCGTAGCGGGCCTGCTGCTCACGATGTTCGACAACCGCACGAACCTCAATCCGGCTGTCGAGCGCGAGGTCCGCACCCACTTCCGCGAAGTGGTCTTCGAGACCGTCATCCCGCGCACCGTCCGCTTTGCCGAAGCTCCCAGCCATGGAAAAACCATTTTCGAGCATGACCCCCATGGTGCCGGCGCCAATTCCTACCGCCGTCTCGCCGCGGAATTCATCGAGAGACAAAATAAAAACCTCTCGTTCATGAACGCGGCCCCCGCCGCCGCAGCCTGAAGCGCGGAGCGGGTTGATTTTCTTGCCCGGGACAGGGCGCCACGCTAGACATCGGCGAGCTTTGAACCACCCCACTTCATTCCAGTTGAAAATCTTCTGGGCGGCGGTCACTGCGCTTTCCTTTCTGGCGATCGCTTTGGTGGCGGTTTTTGTCGGTTCCATCGTGGTGCGCGGGATTTCCTTTTTACAGCCCGTCCTCATCCCCGTGGCGGTCGCTGCGATCCTCGCCTTCCTTCTCGAACCGGTTGTCAAATTCCTCATGCGCCTCGGTCTCGGGCGGCTTCTTTGCATTGCCATTGTCTATGTGGCGTTCGCGGGATTTTTCGTCGGCCTGATCGTTTACATCGTCCCGCCGGCATACCGCCAAGGGTCTACGCTCGTTCAAAATTTCCCCTCCTATCTGCAGAGGGCGCAAACACTCGCGGTTTCCACCGTCGATAGTCTGCACCAGCTTTCGCAGTTCGAGTTCATCAAAGGCACCGATGAACCGGACCCCGCGGCCGCTCAGTTCTCGGCCATCGTCGGCAATGCGTTCCGCGACGGCACCGTCTGGGTCCAACAAAAAATCCCCGACCTTGCCGTGGAGTCCGGACGGTTCATTCAGCGTAGCCTCGGCGGCTTTCTCGGTGTCTTCGGTCTGCTCCTCAGCCTCATTCTCGTTCCGATTTTCCTTTTCTTCTTCCTGCGCGACAGCCCGGCCATTGCTGAAAACTGGAGTAGTTACCTGCCGCTCCGTGCGTCACCGCTCAAAAACGAAATCGTTTCCCTCCTCGGCGAAATCAATTCCTACCTGATCGGCTTTTTCCGCGGGCAACTCATCGTCAGCATGATTGACGGCGTCTTGATCGCCACAGCGCTCCTCATCCTCGGACTCGATTTCGCCATCCTCATCGGGATCATGGTCTGCTTCCTCGGACTCATTCCCTATCTCGGAATGATGATCTGCTACATTCCGGCGGTCATCATCGCTGCGGCGCAGTTCGGCGACTGGTTCCATCCGCTGGCCGTCACGCTCATCTTCATTCTCGCGAACAACCTCGAAGGCATTTTCATCGCCCCGAAAATCGTGGGCGAATCCGTCGGCCTCCACCCGCTCACCGTCATCCTATCCGTTCTCGCGTGGAGCTTGATCCTTGGCGGACTCCTCGGCGCGATCCTCGCCGTCCCGCTCACGGCCACACTCAAGGTTCTCCTCAAGCGCTACTTTTGGGACAAGCCGCCGCGCCTGAGGGTGGGGGATCCCCCGCCAGCCTGATGCCAGATTTGGATTGAACCGCCCCGCCTTCCATGGCTTCCTTCCACTCAGACTTATGAAACACTCTTCCCTGGTCGTTCTTGGCGCCGCCTCTGTCGTGGTGTTCCTCGCGGCCTGCGAAACCACCAGCACGAACCGTCCCTACAATCGCGGCACAAACCGGTTCGGCTACGGCGCCACGATTCCCTCGACGGTCACCGAATTCATCACACCGACTCCCTCGCCCACTCCCGAGGGATTCGTCCAGCAACCTTTTGTCGATCCCTTCGCGCCGCCGACTCCCACACCCACTCCGACCCCGCCGCCCGAGCCTGCCACAGCGCGTGACTTGCCCTACGGCACGCCGGTCCCGGGCAAATCCGGCTTCGTGACCAGTCCCCACTCGCCTTACGCCGGCTATGTGGATGTGCGCGGATTCCCGCCGGGCACCGAGGTGAAGTGCCCCTACTCGGGCAAGATCTTCCTCGTTCCCTGAGCCACCGCATCGCCATCCTCGGCCCCGGACTGATCGGCGGTTCGCTGGCGATGGCCCTCCGCAGGGGTGGAAATTTTTCCGCTGTCTCCCTCTGGGCGCGTCGCCCGGAAGCCGTGCGGGAGGTTGAAAAACTGCTCCCCGGCTGCGCTGCGTCCACCGACCTCGCCGCGGCTGTTGCCAACTGCTCGATCGTCATCCTCTGCCTGCCGCCGGACTCGATCATTTCCGTCGGTCTGACTCTTAACAATCTCCTGCCCGCTGATTGCATCGTCACCGACGCCGGCAGTGTGAAGCGCACAATCGTCGATCAACTCGAATCCGCCCTCGGCGGCCGTTTCGTCGGCTCCCACCCGATGGCCGGCTCCGAAAAAAACGGCCTCTCCGCCGCCTCGCCGGCGCTCTTTGATGGTGCCGCGTGCATCCTCACGCCCACGCCCGCCACCGACCCTGCCGCATTGGACACCGTTCGTGCGTTGTGGCGCGAAGCAGGATGCCGCCTGGTGGAAATGCCGCCCGATGCCCATGACCGCGCCATCGCCCGAGTCAGCCACCTTCCCCACGCCGCAGCCGCCTCGCTGATACTTGCCTCGCTCTCCGCCGACCCGTCCATCGCCGAATTGGCAGGCGGCGGCCTGCGCGATTCCACCCGCATCGCCTCCGGCCCCGCACCCATGTGGACGGAAATCCTTCTCGAAAATGCCTCCGAAGTCGCTACGGGAATCGCCGACTTGCAAACCCGCCTCGCCGAATTGAAACTCGCCCTCGAAAGCGGAAACCGCCCAGCCATCGAGGCCTTCCTCTCGGGTGCCCGGACTCTCCGCGCGAACCTGCAGTCCGAACCATGACTTCCGCCACAACGCCCAGCGCCCGGCCAACGGAGACTTCCGCTAAAAAATCCCTCGTCTCCCGCCGTGCTGCGCAGGTCGATACCGAAATCACCGTCCCGCCCGACAAAAGCATTTCCCACCGCGCGGTCCTCGTCGCCTCGCTCTCGAACGGCACCTGCGAAATCTCGAATTTCCTGGAAGGCGAGGATTGCCGCAGCACCGTCGCCGCCATGCGCCAGCTTGGGGTTTCCATCGAATGCCCTGAGCCCGGCCGCGTCATCGTTCACGGCACCTCCGGCCGCCTCACTCCACCTTCAGCCGATATCGACTGCGGAAACTCCGGCACCACGATGCGCCTCCTCTCCGGCATCCTCGCCGCTCGCCCCTTCGCCTCGCGCCTCACCGGCGACCCCTCGTTGTCGAAACGCCCAATGCGCCGCGTCGTCGAGCCGCTCACCCTTATGGGCGCCAGTCTCTCCGGCGAAGGGGATAAATCCTGCCCCCCGCTCCGCATCGAGGGCTCTTCTGGACTTCACGGCATCGAATACCGCCTCCCCGTCGCCAGCGCACAGGTCAAAAGCGCCGTCCTCCTCGCGGGTCTCGCCGCCAGTGGAGAAACCACCGTCATCGAAACCGTCCGCTCCCGCGACCACACCGAGCGAATGTTCGACCGCTTCCATATCAAATCGAAGCGCGAGGAAATTTGGGAAAATAAAAACACACCCGCCCGCCGCCTTGTGGAAATCCGCACGACCGTCGAAGGCGGCCAGGTGCCGCAGTGCACAGACTTCGCGGTGCCCGGCGACATTTCGAGTGCCGCATTCTGGCTCGTCGCCGCCGCCGCGCAGCCGGGCTCGCGCCTCCTCGTCAGGAATGTCGGCCTCAACCCCACCCGCACCGGCATCATCGATGTCCTCTTCCGCATGGGCGCGCGCATCCGCGAATCCATCGAGGCCTCCATCCAAGGCGAACCTCTCGGCAATATCGACATCAAGGGAACCCAACTCCGCGCCACCACCATCCAGGGAGCCGAAATCCCGAATGTCATCGACGAAATCCCCATCCTGTCCGTCGCAGCCGCGCTCGCCGAGGGCACGACCGTTATCCGCGACGCCTCGGAACTCCGCGTGAAGGAAACCGACCGCATCGCCGCCGTGGCCACCAATCTCCGCGCCATGGGCGCAAAAGTGGAGGAGTTTCCCGATGGCATGGCGATCACCGGCGGTTCACCCCTCAAAGGGACCCGGCTACCCTGCCACCACGACCACCGCATCGCCATGGCGTTTGCCGTCGCGGGGCTTTTTGCCGATGGCGAAACCATCATCGAGGACACCGCGTGTGTGGACACCTCCTATCCAGGCTTCGCCGAAACACTCCGCGAAATCATCGGCGCCGGACACCCCGCCGGTGCGAAAACCACAGGGGATTGAAATGGTCATCGCGATTGACGGTCCCGCAGCCTCCGGAAAAAGCAGTGTCGCCCGCCGCCTCGCCCGCCATATCGGCTTCGATTATGTGAACTCCGGCGCCATGTATCGCGCCGTGACTTGGGAACTCCTCCGCGAGGGCATCGACCCCTCCCGCCCCGAATCCGTCGAAGCAGCCCTCTCCCGCATATCGCTCGACTGCGGTTTCTCGGGCGATGGCGAGTTCTTCATCCGCGTGAATTCGGAACTCCCCGAGGTCGAACTCCGCGAGAGCGCCGTGAACTCCCAAGTGTCCGAGGTCTCCGCCATCCCCGCTGTCCGCAAGCTCATTGGCACGCGCCTCCACTCGGTCGCCGAAGGTCGCCGGGTGGTCATGGAAGGCCGCGACATCGGAACCGCCGTCTTCCCCGAAACTCCGCACAAGTTCTACCTCGACGCCTCGCCCGATGTGCGCCGCCGCCGCCGCGCCGCCGAAGGGCACAACGACAGCATCGAGAAACGCGACCGCATCGATTCCACCCGCCGCCACGCCCCGCTCGCCATTGCCCCCGATGCAAATGTCATCGACACCTCGGACCTCCCTCTCGAGGGCGTCGTTTCTGCCATCGCCGACATCCTCCACCAGCGCGGCATCGGACCCCAGTGACGATTGTTTACAATATTTTCTACAACCTCGCGAAACTCGTCGCGCGGATGTTCTACGCGATGCGCATCGTCCACCCCGAGCGCCTCGTCGAATCCGGTCCGCTCATCATCGCCGTCAACCACACGAGCTTCCTCGATCCTCCACTGGCGGGCATCTGCTACCGCCGCGGCGTTTTCTACCTCGCCAGAAAAACCCTCCTCTCCTGGCCGTTTTTCGGTCCACTCTTCCCGGCGATGAATGTCATCCCCGTCGAGCGCGAAGGAAACGACATGAACGCCCTGCGCATTGTCGTCCGCAAAATCCGCGAGGGAAATGGCGTGGTCCTATTCCCCGAGGGAACGCGTTCCCCGGACGGCAGCCTCCAGTCGGCCCGTGCGGGCATTGGTCTCGTCATCGCACGCACCGGCGCTCCGGTCCAACCGCTTCGCATTTTTGGGGCCCACGAGGCGTTCCCGAAAAAATCTCTCCGTCTCCGCGCTCCTCAAATCACCGTCGTCGTCGGAGAACCCGTGCGGTTTTCCGAGGCCGAATTGAACGACACCTCGCGCGACGCCTACCAAAAACTCGGCGACCGCGTGATGGATGCCATCGCCGCACTCCCGCCGCCATGATCTCCGAACACAAATCCGCCGCCGCCCTGCCCTGGCTCGCCGGGGCCACCGTTCTGGTTTATGTCCTCCTCGTCGTCCTGCGTTTCGTTCAACCGCCCGTCCGCATGGATGTGGAGGTCGTCGTCCCCGCGCCGGTCCCCGCCGCCACGCCCGAAGCCCCGGCGCAATGAGGATTCGCAATCACTCCCGCCGCGCGTAGGTTTCTCCCGGTGATCCAACCTCACGATTTCCAATACGCCATCGAGAACACCCGCATCGTTATGATGCCGAAGAGCACCATCGAGACATTCGGCTCGACCCGCTTTCACTTCTCGCTCGTAAGCGAACTCCTCGATGCCATCGATACCGTCCGCGTCCGCTCCGGCGTCATCGAGGCCGAGCGCCCGCGCATCCTCTCGCCCGACCATTTCAGCAAACTCCTCCTCGAGGGCTTCGGCGAGCGCGCCCGCGAATTCGCCGACTGGCTGGAATCCAACACCGAGGCCGCCCGCATCCTCCGCTACGGCTTCCGTTTCAAAAAAACCAACCTCTCCGAGGAAATCCTCCGCGAGCCGCTTGAGAACGCTCTGGAACTCGTGGGCGACCGCATCCGCAAGAGCGAGGATCCCTTCGGCGCCCTCATCGCCGGGGTGGATGACGCCTGGGAAGTCTGCCTTCTGAAATTCTCCATGGAAATGATCCAGCGCTCCGCAGGTGAGAATGTCGCCGAGTGGAAGCGCCGCGGCCTCGTGTGATTTCCAAGGTTTCCTTTTCCGCGGCCCGCCGATAAAAATTCTCCGATGTTCGTCAAAACCATCGTTATCGTCCTCCTCGCCGCGGCGATCCTTGGAGGAAGCGTCTATTTCATCAACGAATTCCACTTCAAGGAGCAGAAGCTCGATGTCGCCGAGAAGGTCGCCGAAGAGTTTCCCCCGGCACCCGCAGCCACACCGGTTCCGACGCCAGAGCCGTGGATCGCCGCGTTCGATTCGGTGAAGCAATTCCTCCCCCAGACCAGCATCGAAGCCCGCGACGCCCTCGAGGCGTTCCTGCTGTCCTACCCGGATTGCCCGAAGTCGCCCGAGGTCCGAACCGCCATCGGCCGCATGAACATCGCCCTCTTCCGCGACCCCTCGACCTCCGCGGGCGCCTCGATCTACACCGTCGTGAAAGGCGATTCGCTCAACCGCATCGCCTCCACCCAAAAATCCAACGCGGAACTCATCTATTGGGCGAACGCGCTGCCCTCGATCAATATCCAGATCGGCCAGCAGCTTCTCGTTCCGGTCATCGACCCCTCGCTCATCATCGACCGCGAAAAATCCTCCGTCACGCTCCTGAACGGCGGTCGCTTCTTTAAGGAGTTCCCCGCGCTCTCGATCAAACTCTCCGGCCCCGCCGCCTCGGGCGAAATCCAAACGACCGTCTCCGACCGCATCGCGCGCAAGGGCGAGTCCCGCGTCGCCTTTGGTCACAAGGATTACGATGACGCCGAACGCTCGATTCTCCTCGCCACATCGGGTGTTGTGATCCGCACCCCGCCGCCCGCCCCGCCAGCGCCAGTCGCAACCCCTGAGCCCGCAGTTGCAAATCCCGCCGACCCCGCCGCGCCAGTTGCAGTGCCCGTCGCCGCGCCAACTCCCGCCCCGACCCCGGCCCCCGCCGGCATCGTCATCGCGCCGGAGGAATTCGCTGAACTCTTCGTCCTCGCCAAACCCGGCACCCCCGTCACCATCAAGTAGCCCATGAGCAAGCAAACCCTCGAGTTCGAAAAACCCATCGTCGAGCTGGAACAAAAACTCGACGAGCTCCGCAAACAATCCGAGGACCGCGACATCGACCTCGGCCGCGAAATCCACCTCATGCAGGGCAAGATCGATTCGATGCGCTCGCAAATCTACGGCAACCTCTCCGCCTGGCAGCGCGTCCAGATTTCCCGCCACACCGCACGCCCGTTCTTCCTCGACTATGTGCGCATGGCGTTCACCGATTTCATCGAACTCAAGGGCGACCGGCTCTTCGGTGACGACCCGTCCATGCCCGGCGGCCTCGCCACCATTGACGGCATCCGCTGCGTCGTCATCGGCCAGCAAAAGGGCCGCGACATGAAGGAAAACCTGCACCGCAATTTCGGCAGCCCGCACCCCGAGGGCTACAGAAAGGCACTTCGCCTGATGCGCATGGCAGAAAAATTCGGATTCCCCTTCGTCGCGCTCATCGACACCCCGGGCGCCTATCCCGGCATCGGCGCCGAGGAACGCCACATCGCCGAAGCCATCGCCGTGAACATTCGCGACATGATGGTTCTCCGCACGCCGGTCGTCTCCGTGGTTATCGGCGAGGGCGGTTCCGGCGGCGCTCTCGGCATCGGCGTGGCCGACCGCGTCCTCATGCTCGAAAATTCCTACTACTCGGTCATCAGCCCCGAAGGTTGCGCCGCGATCCTTTGGAAGCACCGCAAACACGCCCCCGAAGCCGCGGAGGCGCTCAAGCTCACCGCCAACGACCTCGTCAAAATGGGCCTCGTGGACGGCGTCATCCCCGAGCCCGATGGCGGCGCGCATGTCGATCCGGAAAAAGCGGCATCCAACCTCCGCGAAGCCGTTTCGCGCGAACTCAAGTCGCTCGCCAAGGCCCCGATCGAAAAGCTCCTCGCCAAGCGCTACGAAAAATTCCGCGCGATGGGCGTCTTCCAGCAGTGACCCCGCCGCGGCGCGCCCGATGAAAATCATCGACCGCTATGTCGGCTTTTCCGTCCTTCTCACCGCCATCTTCGGTGTCCTCGTTCTGAGCCTCGTTCTGGTCCTCGGGAACATTTTCAAGGAACTCCTCAACATCCTCGTCAACAACCCGGATGTTCCCATCCTCGGCGTCCTTTACTTCATGGCGCTTGTCCTGCCGTTTTCGCTCACCTTCACCATCCCTTGGGGATTTCTCACAGCGATCCTTCTGGTCTTCGGTCGCATGTCGGCCGATAGCGAATTCGTCGCGCTCAAGGCGAATGGCATCGGCATCCTGCGCGCGAGCGCCTCGGTCTTCACTCTGGGTGCGCTTCTCTCAGCCCTCTGCTTCTGGATCAACTCCGAGATCGCCCCGCGCGCCGAGCAGGCGATGAAAAACGCCCTCATCGACATCGCCACCACGAACCCCGCCGCCCTGTTTCGCGCCGACGAGGTGGTGGACGCCTTCCCGGACCGTCGCGTTTATGTCGGCGGCAAGGATGGCGATCGGCTCTTGAACATCACCGTCTTCGAACTCGGTCCGGATGGCCGGGTCCGCAAAATGGTCCACGCCCGCGAGGGCTCGATCAAACCCGACATCGAAAATTCCCGCCTCCTGCTGCACCTCTACGACGCCCAATTCGAACAGCGCGACGAGAAAAACCCGGGCGACCTCACGAAAATCCAACAAGGCATCTCGGTGCAGGAAGGCGTTTTTCCGCTGTCACTCGACCGTTTTTTCCAGCGCTTCAAAAGCGAACGCCGCCTCACCGCCTATTCACTCTCCGAATTGTTCCACCACCTCGGCGAAAGCACCGGCAAGCGCCACCTCGAAACGCTCGTGGAATTCAACAGGCGCTTCTCGGCATCGCTCTCCTGCCTGGCGTTCGCCCTCGTCGCCGTTCCGCTTGGCATCACCACGCACCGCAAGGAAACCTCCGTCGGCTTCGCCATCAGCCTCATCGTCGCCTTCGGCTATTTTTTCTTCATCATCATCGCGAATACATTTCGCACCGAGCCCAACGCCTGGCCGCAACTCCTGATCTGGGCGCCGAATGTCATCTTCTTCTCGCTCGGCGCTTGGCTCCTGCGCCGCCTTGCAAAAAGCTGAAATGAAAACCCGCACCCGGAAAATTCCGCGCATCCTGTTCCTGTTGTTCGTGGCCGCGCTGCTCGCGGCGGGAGCGGTCCTTGCGGGATTCCAATCCTGGCGGACCAACCGCATTGCCGAACTCTACTCGGAATCCGAAATCGCCAAAACCTCCGCTGGCGATGTCGAATTCGCCCGCCGCGGCGCCGGCCGCCCAGTTCTTGTGATCCACGACGCCCTCGGCGGATTCGACCAAGGCATCGCCCTCGCCCCATTCCTCGACTCCGGAGAATTCGAAACCATTTCCATCTCTCGCCCGGGCTACCTCCGCACCCCGCTGGCCACCGGACTGCTCCCGGAAAACCAGGCCGATGCCGCCGCAGCACTCCTGGAGTCGCTCTCGATCCCCCGCGTTTCGATTGTGGCCTTCGGTTGGGGCGCCCCCGCCGCCGTTCAACTTGCGGCGCGCCACCCGGACCGCGTCCAATCACTCGCGCTCGTCGCCCCGGTCCTCTCCGCCCTCCAGCCGACCCCCGAATTTCCACCCTTCCCGCAGGCGGCCAACGCCGCGCTCAGTGGCGATGTCGGTGCGTGGCTTTTCCACAAGGAGGCTCAGGAACAACCGGCCCGCGCCCTCGAACAAACCTACAAACTCACAGCCAATGGATCCCCCGCAGACCGTTCCGCATGGGCGGATTTTGTTTCCTCCGATCCCACCCAGCTCGAAAATTTCCGCAACCTTGCGCTCTCGCTGTCCCCGCTCTCGCAGCGCGAAACAGGCATTCGCAACGATATCCTCCAAATCCGCGCTCTGCCGGACCTGCCACTCGAAAAAATCTCCGCACCGCTCCTCGTGCTCTTCGGCGGTCTGGACAAAGCCGTTCCGCTTGCAACCTCCGAAGCCGCCCGCGCACGCCTTCCCGCTTCCGCCACCGTGCAAATCATCCCCGATGCCGGCCACCTCATCTTCCTCGGCCGCGGCGGACCCACCGCCGCCGCTCGCCTGATGGAATTCCTCGGAAAAAATTCCGGTCCCACCCCCGCAGCCGAAGAAGGGGGAGGGGAGTGAATCCCGACTCCCGCCTCACCACGCTTCCAAGCGGGTTGCGCATTGCCACCTGCGAAATGCCCCACACCCAAACCGCCGCCATGGGCATCTGGGCATCGGTCGGCGGACGCCACGAACCCGCCGCTCTCAACGGGATTTCCCATTTCATCGAGCACATGCTCTTCAAGGGAACCTCCCGCCGCTCCGCCCGCCGCATCATGGAGGAGGTCGAAGGCGTCGGCGGCGACATCAATGCCTTCACCGCCGAGGAGCGCACCTGCTACTACGCCGCCTGCGCCGCCGAGCATTTTCCCCGCGTCTGCGGTGTCCTCTGCGACATTTACACCGACCCCCGTTTCGCCCCGCGCGACATCGACCGCGAGCGAGGCGTCATCTCCGAGGAAATCCGGATGTATCGCGACGAGCCCTCCTCGCATGTCCAAGAACTCCTCCAGCAAAACTACTGGAGCGGCCACCCGCTCGGCCGACCGCTCACCGGCACGGAGGAGACGATCGAGGAAATGGGCGCCGCCGCCTTCCGCTCCTACCGAGCCACGCACTATACCGCCCCGGCCACCATCGTGACCGCCGCCGGCAATCTCCGCCACGAAGAGGTCGTGGACCGCATTTCACGCCTCCTTGCCGGACTCGGCAAAAAAACTCCCCCGCCCGCGAAGCCCTACCCGAAAATCCCATCCGGCCCGCGCATCGCTGTTGAGGCCCGCGACATCGAGCAGACCCACCTCGCCCTCGCGCTGCCAGCCCCGGGGCTGCTGCACCCGTGCCGCTACGCCTTCGCCGTCCTCAACACCATCCTCGGCGCCAACGCCTCGTCCCGTCTCTTTCAGGAACTCCGCGAGAAGCGGGGCCTCTGCTATTCGGTCAGTTCCCACACCACCGCCCTGCGCGATGGCGGCTATCTCGAAATCTCCGCCGGCCTCGACCGCCGCAACCTCGAAAAATCCCTCGGCATCACCCTCGGCGCCATCGATTCGCTCCGCAAAAAAGCCGTGCCCCTGCGCGAACTCCGCCGCGCCACCGAATTCCTCGTCGGCTCGAACCGCATGGCGCTCGAACGCACCTCCGCCCAAAGCAACCGCCTCGGCGGCTCCATCCTCGCCAAAGGCAAAATCGTGGACCCCGAAACCATCAACACCCGCCTTCGCGCCGTCACGCCGGACGATGTCCTCGCCGCCGCGTGCGAATTTCTGGACCCCTCGCGCATCACGCTCGCCCTCGTCGGACCCAATCCCGACACGCCGATGCTCCGCAAACTCCTCGCCGCCGCATGAAGGCCGTCCTCTTCGATTGGGATGGCGTTGTCATCGATTCCTCCCCGCAGCACGAACGCTCCTGGGAACTCCTCGCCGCCGCCGAATCCCTCCCGCTCCCCGAGGGCCATTTCAAGCGCGGCTTCGGCAAGAAAAACGAAACCATCATCCCCGACATCCTCGGCTGGGCCCGCGGCCCCGCCGAGATCCAGCGCCTCGCCCGCCTCAAGGAGGAAACCTACCGCCGCCTCGTCGCCGAATCTGGCGTCAACATCCTCCCCGGCGCCCGCGAACTCCTCGCCGCCCTGCGCGCTGAAAACATTCCCTGCGCCGTCGCCTCCTCCACGCCCCGCGAAAACCTCGACGCCATTTTCGCCGCCACCGGGCTTGATGCCTGCTTCGATGCGGTTGTCTGCGGCGACGATGTCGAAAACGGCAAGCCCGCCCCCGACATCTTCCTCCTCGCCGCAAAAAAGCTCGGCGTTGCCCCGGGTGATTGTGTCGTCATCGAAGACGCCCACGCCGGCATCGAAGCCGCCCTCCGCGCCGGAATGCCCGTCCTCGCCGTCGCCACCACCCACCCCGTCGCCGACCTCGGAGCCGCCACCGCCGCCATCGAATCCCTCGCCGCAGCCAACCCAGACCTCCTTCGTTCTCTTTCCAATCAGTATTCCACCAAGCGGTAAAACGCCCGTGATCTCGCTCCGATGGGATCGTTCAGTGGAATTGGCGAGCCAGTGCCATCCTTCGTGGCAATAGTTACCCAAACCGCGGTTTCCAAATCCTCGCACCGCTGCAGGTCGTAAACAAAAATGTCGCGGCTGGTGAATGAAAGTGTCGCATTCCCTCCGACGATCGAAATCGAAAGTTGCGGCGGTTGCTGGGCTCGGAAAAACATCGTGTGGTTCGCGCTCGTGCTGAAGAGCCCGTTCGCATCCACCGCGCGGAATGTAACCGTGTAATTTCCCGGACGGTCCATCGTGAAGGCCCGCCCGTGCGCATGGTTGTCGCCATCCACGACGACAGGAAACGAGGGAATGCCGCCCTGGGTGGAATTCCACCCAGTCGCCCGGCTCCAAGTTGGCGCCGTTGCCCCGACTTCCCAGAACGCAAAACTCCCCCCCGCCGGCCCGCTCACCGAGATCAACTCGATCTGCGGATCCGCCTCGTCCGCCGAATCCAGCGCATTGATCTCCGTGGTGAAAGTCAACTCGCTCGCATGCCAGCCTCCGGGAAATTGGGGCAGATACCCGCTGAAAAATTCCCCGCGAGGAACAAAGCACGCCACCTGAAATGTCGGCCCGTCGAGCGCGAGCTGGGTGGAACTCGGTCCGCTCCGGCCGACCTCCACATGGTCGTGCGCGAAAACCAGCCAGCTGTGAAAAAACACCAGAACGAGAATTTTTTTCATGGAACAAGAAATGTGGAATTCGTTTGCCTGAGCCGCTGCTGCACCTCGCTCCAAGCGAGATTCTCCGCGTGGCCATCGACGAAGAGATAGTTGGCGCTTTTGCCGTGGGCCTCGACATTCACCGCCGCGCGAAACTGGTTGGGCGTCACACGCGCCGCACCGCCGCGCCCGCCAGCGAAGTGGAAATGCTCGCTCGATTGGTTCGTCGCCAACTCGGCCACCGCCATGGTGGACGCCGGCGTGCGGCTCGAAGCCATCAGCATCCCCGTGCCGTTCGATGCCAGGCTGTCGTTCCAGCCATAGGTCACCCGCGCCCGGTGTTTGGGAACTGCCGGGCACCGCCCGATGAAGTTGGAGCCCAGATACGCCGCAAGCGAGTTGGTCCAGGAAACCCCGTGCGAAGTCCCCGGCAGCCGCCCGCCATTTTCTCCGACGAACAACTGCATCGCCGTCCCGATCTGCCTCATG
>JBMOIA010000010.1:0-15092 GCA_049317565.1 Terrimicrobiaceae bacterium
TTCGCGTCGAGGTAGGACATGATGAACGCGACGGTCTGCGGCTGCTCGTTTTTGATGATGTTGTAAATCTGGCGGGTGTCCATCTGGCTGAGCTCGCGGACGGCGTCCATGGAGCTGCTGGCCGGGAGGGCGCGGAGGAGGATGCTGGAGGCGGCGTGGGTGCCCTTGGCGGCCTCGAGGGCGCGCTGGACGAACGACATTCCGCCGAGGGCGGCGGAGAGGCCGTCACCGATGAGTTCGCAGAATTCGTCGAGGATTTTTTCCTGAAGTTGGAAATCGACGACATCCATGTTCGCCATTTCGCGGGCGACGAGTTCGATTTCCGGGTCGCGGAGCTGTTTCATGAGCTCCGGCGCGAGTTCGGGTCCCACAATGATGAGGAAGGCGGCAAGTTTCTGCGCCTTCGTCATGGATTCGTATGCCAGTGCCATGGGTGGTCGGGTATGGGTTGGGGATCAGGTGCTGGATTTGTTCAGGAGCCATTCGCGGAGCGTGGCACCCACATTTTCCGGTTTCTGGCGGATGAGCTGGTTGAGCAGCTCCGGCGAGACCTTGAGGTTCTTCGCTGCGGGCAGGAAGGACATCGGGTCCGGTTTCTGTTCTTCCTCCCCGTCACCGAGGGGTTGGGCGTCCGGGAGGGCGCCGGCGGGCTGGTTTTGCATAGAGTCCTCGACGAGTTCGAACGAGATTTCCTCGGGCTTCGCGCGGCGGAGCATGAAGAAGAAAATGCCGAAGACGATGGCGGCGATGACGAGTGCGGCGATGGGCCGGATGAATTCCATGTATTGGCCGAAGCGGTCGGCGGCGGGGTCCGGCGCGAGCGAGGAGAGTGGGAACGGCATCTCGGTGATGGAGACGAAGTCGGCCGGCGATTCGTTTTTCGGGACGACGATGCCGAGGGTGTTGATGACCATCGAGCGGATGCTGTCGATTTCCTGCGGGGTGCGCGGGAGAGGTTCGCCGGTCTCGGCGGAGCGCTCGGCGAGGAAGACGGCGGCGGTCACGCGGGTGATTTCACCGGGGTTCTGGACGATGTTCGTGAGCGTCTTGTTGATTTCGTAGCTCTGGGTGCGGGACGAGCGGGCGGTGTCGCTGGATTTGGTCGGCACCTGCTGGGGCGGGCGGTCGGTGGGGACATTGGCGGCTGTGCCCACGCCGGCGGCGCCCTCGGGGGCTTCCTCGCGGGTGGACTGCGTGTCTTCGATGAGCGTCTCCTGGCGCGGGACCTGGCCTTCGGGGTCGAATGTTTCCTCGGTGCGGGTGAGGGCCTGGGTGTTGATCTCTGCGGCGACGCGGACGACGGCGTTGCCGGGCTTGAGAACCTTCGCAAGCATGGTCTCGACCTTCGCGGCGAGGTATTCCTCGGTTTGCTGGCGGTATTTGACGATGCTCGAGGCGGAGGAGAGCTGGGGGTCGGATTTGAGTTCGTCGGAGAGGACATTTCCTGCGGAGTCCACCACGGCGACATCATCCAGCTTGAGGCCCTCGACGGAGTTGGCGACGAGCGAGCGGATGGAATTGACGGCGGATTTGTCGAGGGTGCTTGAGCCGGTGTCCACGAAGACCGAGGCGGTGGGGCGCGAGTCGGTGGTGCGGACGAGGAGGCGGCTTTCGGGCATGACGATCATGACGCGCGCGGCCTTCACGCCCTGCATTTGGGCGACGGTGCGGCTGAGTTCGCCTTGGAGCGCGCGTGTGTAGTTCGTGCGCTGGACGAAATCGCTGATGCCGAAATTGCTGCGGTCGAAGATTTCGAAGCCCACGCCGTCGGTGTTCGGGAGACCCTTCGCGGCGAGGTCCATGCGGACGCGGTAAACATCCTTGGAGGGGACATAAATCGCTGAGCCGCCCGCGCCGAGTTCGAATTTGATGCCCTGCTCTTCGAGGGAGGCGACGACTTCGGAGGCTTCTTTTTCCCCGAGCTTGCCGTAGAGGAGCTTCATGTCCGGGCGCTGGGCCCAGTAGAGGAGCCCGGCAATGCCCGCGACGACGGCCACGGTGGCGGCGGAGACGATGATTCGATGGGTCGGCGTGAGTTCCGACCAGATTTTTTTGATTTGCTCGAGGGCTTGTTTCATCCGGTCAAGACAACGGGTGGGTTAGGGATGGGGACCGGCGCGTCAGACTTGGGCGCGCATGAGTTCCTGGTAGCTTTCGACAAGTTTGTTGCGGAGCTCGACCATGAGGCTGAAGGCGACGCTGGACTCTTGTCCGGCGACGACGGCCTGGTGGAGGTTGGTGGCCTCGCCGGTGAGGACTTTGGTTCTCTCGTTGGCGGAGACTTTCATTTTGTTGTCCACATCGTTGACGAATTTTTTAAGGACTGAGCCGAAGGGGTCGGGTCCCGGGGCTTGGGTGCCGCCGGCGGCGAGACCTGCTGCGCGGAGCGGGCTTTCAGTTTCGAAGTTGGGCTGGAGGTTCCGCATGGTGAGCGGGGCCGCCATGCCGGTTTGGATTGAGTCGATGGGAGTCATAAGCGGGAAATCGGGTCAGGGGTTTCAGCGGCCGATGGCGAGCGCGGAGTTCGCCATTTGGCGGGCGTTGCGGAGGACGGCGAGGTTGGCCTCGTAGGCGCGGGTGGCGGTGACCATGTCCACCATTTCGAACGGCACATTGACGTTCGGCATTTGGACATTTCCGTCCTCATCCGCGTGGGGGTGTTCGGGGTTGTAAATGACTTCGCCCTTGGTTTCATCCGCGTTGATTTCGGAGATGCGGACACCCTGCATGTTCGGGCCGGCGGCGGCGTCGAGGACGGACTCGAAGGCAACGACGCGGCGCTGGTAGGCTTGGCCGTCGAGGCCCTTCGTGGTGTGGGCGTTGGCGATGTTTTGGGAAACAATGTCCACGCGCATTTTTTCGGCGTGGAGGGCGCTGGCCGAGATGGTGGAGGCGGAGATGACATTCATGGCGGATGAGGGGGGGTTACATCGAGCGGCCGGTGATGGCGACGCGAAGTTGTTTGAGGGAACCGCTGGCGAAATCAGTGAGGGTGGAGAAGTTCAGGTTGTTCTTCGAGAGGTCGAGCATTTCCTGATCGATCTGGACATTGTTGCCGTCAGCGCGGGTGGAGGGGGAGAGATCGTCCACCTCGGTGCGGGGGTCGATGGCGGCGATTTCCGAGGAGGCGCGGGCTTCGATGCGGGTGCGAAGTTCTTCTTCGAAGTCCGTGCTGACCTGCATCCGCTTGTATCCGGGGGTGGAGACGTTGGCGATGTTGCTGGCGATCGCCGCGTGGCGAAGCGCGGAGACATCCATCATTTTTTTCACCCCCACATAATTCGAGCCTGAGAAGAGTGAGGCGACGAGTTCCATGCCAGATGTTCAGCAAAACCTGTGCCAGCCGCGCGGAGCTGTGTGGGGAGTGGGGTTGCGCGGGAAAGCCGGCACAATGCAGCGTCGGCAGGGAAAAACTTGCCGGGGTTTCCGGGTGCGGGAAATGACCTTTGCCGCGGAGTGCGGCGGGGTCAGGAGAGGAGGGTGGCCTTGGCTCCCGGGGAGATGCGGAGCGAGCCGCCGGGCTCGCTGGATGGGGCGGCGCCGTTTTGCGCAAAGGCAATTTTCGTGCTCTCGATGATCGCCACTGCTTTTCGTGCGGACTCGAGGTCATTGCCTTCGAGGGAGAATGTGCGTTCGGTGCCGTCGGCTTTTTTGATGGTCACGCTGCCGTTGGCGTTGAAATGGAGGTCGAAGCCTTCGGATTTGGAGCCGAGGAATTTTGAGATTTCGGGCGAGTTCAGGATGCCGTTCGAGATTTTGTCGAGCTGCGATTCGGCGTCGGCGCGGTTCGAAATGCCTTCCGCGGAAAGAAGTTTGGTGTGCTGGAATTTCGGAGTCGAGGTGACCTTGGCCATCATTTCAGCGAAGGCGGCTTTCTTGGCGTCCGCGGCGGCTTGTGCGGGTTGGGACTGGTTGTTTCCGGCGAGGTTGCCGAGGAGTTGGCTGCCAAGTTTTGCCGCGGTGATGGCGAGGAGAGGGTTCATGCGTTTGTGGCTACATCGTAGCAATTCGCATGCCACGGGGACTTTTCAGCGTGGAAAAAGGGCGAGGAAGTTGCGGACGCGTTTGATTTCGGGGAGGGAGGTGGTGTTGGCGGCCCAGAGGGCGGTGGAGGTGCCGCCGTCGAGGTTGAGGGCGGTTTGCGGGGTCCAGCCGAGGATTCCGGGGAGGCTGAGAATTTCGGCGGCGTCGGCGAGGGTGCAGGAGGTGAGGCGGAGGAGGGCGCAGCGGTTTTTCGGCGCGGTGGCGATGGCGGTGCGGCGGGCGATGCGGGTGGACTCGAGTCCGGGGACGGGCGTTCCTTCGCGCACGAGCATGGGGCCGCATTGGATGGCTTCGGCGAAAGAGGGTTTTTCGGCGGCGTAGGCGGCGGAGCGGATGATGGTGACGGCGCCTTTCGGCGTCGTGCCGGCGATACCGCCCAGGAGTTTGGCTTGTTTGAAGCGGCCGAGGGTTTTGCCCCCCGAGATGGCGAGGCCGACGGGGGTGAAGTCCGGTTCGAAGTAGCCGCCGTTGACGCCTGCGATGGCGCCGTGGTGTTTGAGGGTGTTTTCGAGTGTGGCGTTGCCGGGGGCGGGGGAGTCGATGACGCGGAGGGTGTGGGTTTTGTCGCTGAAGAGGATGGCGGTGAGGCGGGCGGTTTTTTCGCCGTTCGAGCATTCCGTTTCGACGACCGTAACGCCCGGGGCTGGGGAGCCGAGGGTTTTTGTAGAGTCGATTTCCCATCCGGCGTGCAGGGGCGCGGCGGCGGCAAGCAGCGTGGCCGCGAGGAGGCCGGCGGTGCGGATGGGGCGGCGCAGCACCCGGTCAGTTTTCGGCGTTGGCGCCGAGGCGGGCGAGGACATTGAAGTCCTCGAGGGTGGTGGTATCGCCTGAAATTTTGTCGCCGGCGGCGATTTGTTTCAGGAGGCGGCGCATGATTTTTCCGCTGCGTGTTTTCGGCAGGGCCTCGGCGAAGCGGATTTCATCGGGCTTCGCGATGGGGCCGATGGCCTGGCCGACATGGTTGCGGAGCTCGGAGGAAAGTTCGGGCGAGGCATTGTGGCCGGTGCGGAGGGTGACGAAGGCAACGACGCCCTGGCCCTTGATTTCATCGGGTTTCCCGACGACGGCGGCTTCGGCGACCGACGGGTGGCCGACGAGGGCGCTTTCGACTTCTGCGGTGCCGAGGCGGTGGCCGGCGACATTGAGGACATCGTCGATGCGGCCGACGACCCAGAAGTAGCCGTCCTTGTCGCGGCGGGCGCCATCGCCGGTGAAGTAGGCCCCTTTGACTTCGGACCAGTATTGTTTTTTGTAGCGGGCCTTGTCGCCGTAGATGGTGCGGAGCATCGAGGGCCACGGGGTGCGGATGACGAGCTTGCCGCTCTCGCCGTGGGGGACTTCCTTGCCCTTGTCGTCCACGATGGCGGCGTCGATGCCGAAGAACGGGAGTGTGGCGGTGCCGGGTTTGAGCGGGGTGGCGCCGGGGAGCGGGGAGATGAGGATCGCGCCGGTCTCGGTCTGCCACCAAGTGTCCACGATCGGGCAACGGCCGCCGCCGATGAGGGTGTGATACCACATCCAGGCTTCGGGGTTGATGGGTTCGCCGACGGAACCGAGGAGGCGGAGGGAGGAGAGGTCGTGTTTTTTGGGCCATTCGTCGCCCCATTTCATGAACGCGCGGATGGCGGTGGGGGCGGTGTAGAGGATGGTTACGCCGAGTTCGGCGATGATTTTCCAGAAGCGGTCGGGCTCCGGCCAGTTCGGCGCGCCCTCGTAGAGGACGCAGGTGGCGCCGTTCGCGAGCGGGCCGTAGGCGAGGTAGCTGTGGCCGGTGATCCAGCCCACATCGGCGGTGCACCAGTAGATGTCCTCCTCGCGGAGGTCGAAGATGTAGCGGGTGGTGGCGGCGGTGCCGACGAGGTAGCCGCCGGTGGTGTGGAGGATGCCCTTGGGTTTTCCGGTGGAGCCGCTGGTGTAGAGGATGAAGAGCGGGTGTTCGCTGTCGAGCGGCACGGGTGGGCAATCGGCGCCGACCTGTTTCGCCTCGTCGTGCCACCAGGTGTCGCGCCCTTCGCGCATCGCGACCTCATTGCCCGCGCGGCGGTGGACAATGACCCGGCGGATGTCGGCGTTGCCCTCGATCGCCTGGTCCACATTGTGTTTAAGCGGGACGATGGAGCCGCGGCGGTAGCCCCCGTCGGCGGTGACAACAACCTTGGCGCCGCTGTCGGCGAGGCGGTCCTTGATGCTTTCGCTGGAGAAGCCGCCGAAGACAACGGTGTGGACGGCGCCGATGCGGGCGCAGGCCTGCATGGCAACGACGGCCTCTGGGACGAGTGGCATGTAGATGAGGACGCGGTCACCTTTTTTGACGCCGTTCCGCTTAAGGACATTCGCAAAGATGCAAGTTTCGCGGTGGAGTTGGTGGTAGGTCAGGGTGCGGCGCTCGCCGGGTTCGCCTTCCCAAATGATGGCGGCCTTGTTGCGGCGCGGGCCCTCGAGGTGGCGGTCGAGGCAGTTTTCACTCGCATTGATCTGCCCGCCGACGAACCACTCGGCGTAGGGGAGATTCCACTTCAGGACTTTCTTCCATTTTTTGCGCCAGAGGAGCTGCGAGGCCTCGGAAGCCCAGAATTTTTCGGGGTTGCGGAGGGATTTTGCGTGGAGTTTTTGGTAGGCCTTGAACGAGCTGATGGAGGCTTTTTTCGAGAAGGCCGGGGAGGGTTTGAAAATGCGTTTTTCCGCCGGGCGGGACTCGGTGTTTTTGTTCATAGGGAAGTCGGGCTGGAAGAAATCGCAGATGGCAGGGCACGATGCAATGCGGTTTGCGCGCGGCGGGGTTTTGGGGGTTTACAGGGTGGCGGGGGCGCGGTAGATGAATGGTGTTCCCGCTCACGTGGCGGAACTGGCAGACGCGTGCGGCTCAGGACCGCATGGGGCAACCCTTGGAGGTTCGAGTCCTCTCGTGAGCAAATTTTTCAAGTGGCCAAAGCCGAACTCAGACAGGATCCCGAGGCCGTTCGGGGCATGTTCGCCTCGATCGCGGGGCGCTATGATTTCGCGAACCGCCTATTGAGTGGCGGACTGGATTCGATGTGGCGGGCGAGTGTGGCGGCGCGTGCGGCAGGGTTCTCGCCGCGGCGGGTGCTGGATATGGCGACGGGCAGCGGGGATTTGATGCTGGCTCTGAAAAAAGCCTGCCCGGGGGCGCGGGTGGTGGGTGCGGATTTTTGCCTGCCGATGCTTGAGCGGGCGCGGGCGAAAAGGCTCGGCGACCTGGTGCAGGCCGACGCCTTGGCGCTGCCCTTTCGCGATGGGTTCTTCGATGTCGTGACCGTGGCTTTCGGGCTGAGAAATATGGCGGACTGGAAGGAGGCGGTGATCGAAATGTCACGCGTGCTCCGGCCTGGTGGGGCGCTGCTGGTGCTCGATTTCTCGATGCCCGGTTTCCGGCCGCTGCGGCAACTCTACCGTGCCTATCTCCACGGAATCCTGCCGCATCTGGCGAACGCCGCCACCGGGCGGCGCGGTGCCTACGAATACCTTGGCGCCTCGATTGAAAAATTTCCGTCTGGAATGGCGATGAATGCGTTCCTGCGTTCGTGCGGTTTGGTTTGCCAGGCGCCGCGGGAGTTTTGCTTCGGCGTGGCGAGCCTCTACTGCGGCGTGAAGCCGGAGGAACCGGTGGTGGTTTAGTCGCCGAAGGAAATTTCCACGGCCCGGGCGATGGCGACGAGCTGCGAGTCCGGCGAAATCCGGCGCGGGCGGTGCACAGCCTCGGCAATCGGGACATCCACGACTTCGTGGTTCCGGTAGCTGACCATCGAGCCGAACTTGCCTTCGGCGGCCAATTGGACCGCTTTCACGCCGAAGCTGGTGCCGAGGATGCGGTCCAGCATGGTCGGGGCCCCGCCGCGCTGGAGGTGGCCGAGGACGCAGGTCCGCACTTCCTTCCTGGTTCGCGCGCCGATTTCCCGTCCGACAATTTCCCCGATGCCGCCGAGGCGGTTTTCACCGCTGGCCGTTTGTTGGCGCGAGCCGCGTCCGTCCTTGGTGCGGGCGCCTTCGGCGACGACGACCATCGTGCATTTCGCGCCGGCGCCTTCCCGGCGGAGGACTTCAGCGGCGACCTTTTCGTGGTCGAACGGTATTTCCGGGATGAGGATAATGTCGGCGCCGCCAGCCAGGCCGCCGTGGAGGGCGATCCAGCCCGCATTGCGGCCCATGACTTCGAGAACCATGACCCTCTTGTGGCTCGTGGCGGTGGTGTGCAACCGATCGAGCGACGCGGCGACACACTCCACCGCCGAGTCGAAGCCGAATGTCATGCATGTCGCCTCGAGGTCGTTGTCGATGGTTTTCGGAACGCCGACCACCGGGAGTCCTGCCTGATGGAGTTGGAGTGCGGTGTGGAGAGACCCGTTGCCGCCCACGACTATCAAGGCGTGGAGGTCGAGGGACTGAAATGTCTGCCGGGTCTTTCCGAGGATTTCCGCAGGGATGAACGGGGCGTTCCTCGGTCCGTTCCTGGATACGAACTGCCCCTTGTTGACGGTGCCGATGATGGTTCCGCCAAGGTGCATGATGCCTGCGGTGGCGGCGCGGTCTAGGATGGTGTGCGCGACCGGTGCCAGAAGGCCCTCAAAGCCGTCGTGGAATCCGACGAGTTCCCATCCGAGGCTCTCCGAGGCGCGGCTCGCGGCGCGCAGAACCGCGTTGAGGCCCGGGCAATCGCCCCCGCTGGTCAGGATGCCGATGCGCCGTGCGGGCATCTCAAAGGGTATCTTTTTTAACAGGGCGCCCCTCGGCGGCCCATTGGTCGTAAAGCCCCCACCCGTGGCGAATCAGGCCAAGGCCGTCGGCGAAGCGGTCGGGGGAGCGCAGAAGGACTACGGTGATGCGGCGCGGCGTGACGAGGACTGTCTCGCCCTCGCGGCGGGACTCTGGCGGGCGCTCAGAGGAAACAATCAGGCAATCGCCTGCGCGGCGGGTGCGGCCGGTTTTCACCCCGTCAATGCCGTCCCGGCCGAGCAGATCGTTCGTGTTTTTTATTTCGTAGGGAAAATCCTGGCCGCCGCGATGGATGTGGATTTGGCGGGTGCGCTGGGCGACATAGAAGGCGAAGCCGGCGTCGTTTTGCGCATGGCGCGCGAGGCGGGCCATGTCCTCCGCCGTGGAGTGTGGGATTTTCCCGCGATCGATGCTGTCGAAGCCGGAGGGATTGAGGAACAGCGTGCGCTGCATGCCGAGCGTGCGGGCGAGGGCGTTCATTTGCGCAACGAAATTTTCGATTGGCTGGAGTCCGGAGGGGTTCGGGATGCGCGAACCGATGTGGTGGGCGAGGGTGCGCGCGGAGATGTTGTCGGACGCCAATAGCGCGCAATAGACGAGGTCGCGCAGGCTGAGTCTGTCGCCCGCGAGGAATCCGATCGGGTTCACGCTGGAATCGACGAGGGCGACCGGTGGGATGTCCACGGTCTGGGAGAGGTCGGCATTGTTGAGCGAGGCCCAGTCGAGGACCACAAGGGCTGTGGCGACCTTGGTAAGGCTGGCAACCGGCAATTTTTCGCGCGCCTTGCGGGACTCGAGGATTTTCCCGGTTTGGTTGTCGATGATGATGTAGCTTTCGGCGGCATGGGCCGCGCAGGCCATGGCGAGGAGCGCGGCGAGGAAGTTTTTCATTTGGCGGATGCCGGGACGATAGCGGCTGCGGGAAGATGGTTTCAAACTAAAATGCCTGTGCCAAATGGTCGGACCGGCGTCAGATTTTTTCCAAAAGAAATTGGAGGCGAGGGTCGGAATCGAACCGACGGATACAGCTTTTGCAGAGCCGTGCCTTACCACTTGGCTACCCCGCCGCAACTCCGCTCACCATAGTCTTCGAACTGACGGTTGCAATCCCGCTCTTCGGCAAACTTTTGTTTGACTCAGGGCGCGGGTGGGGCAAATCTTCACGCACATCGCGGGTGTAACTCAGTTGGTAGAGTGCAACCTTGCCAAGGTTGATGTCGCGAGTTCGAGTCTCGTCACCCGCTCCAAATTTTCTTTGATGCTTTCAGCCATGTTTCGGCTCACCAACAGTGACTTCCTCATGCGGTCTTTTTTGTTGCTGCTGTTTTTCATCTCGATCTCATGCGGCTCTGTTTACGCTCTCGAGCCCGTTGACTTCAAAGTGGGCGGGTTCGGTTTTTCGCGGCCGGGGGGATGGGATTGGATTGTTCCTTCGAGCCCGATGCGCAAGGCGCAGTTGGATTTCACGGCGCCTGATGGCGGTAAAGCGGAGGTGAACTTTTTCCATTTCGGGCCGGGGCAGGGTGGGGGCGTCGAGGCGAATGTGCAGCGGTGGTTCTCGCAGTTCCAGAATGCTCAGACGGCGCGTTCGGAGTCTTCCGTGGGCGGCGTCCGTATTGTGAATGTCGAGGCGGAGGGGACTTTTCTGAGCGGCATGCCGGGCACGACTCCGGTTCCGCTGGAAAATCATGCCCTGCGCGGCGCGATTCTTGAGGACGCCGCCGGAGGGGATGTTTTTGTGAAGATGACCGGTCCGAATGGCGCTGTCGAAGCCGCCTGGCCGGCGTTCGATCAAATGGTGCGTGCCGCCGCGGAGTCCAAGGCTGGCGCTCCGAATCCCTGAATTTCCATGCCCAAAATCCTGCTGACCCTCGCGCTGCTTGCGCTGCCGTTTTTCCAATCCTGCGGTCGGGATCCGAAGGGCGGTATCGCCTGTCTCGAAGCACTGCCCCCGCAATACCGCAACGGGGTCTTGCGCCTTTCCGCCGACAATGCCGACCCGGACCCGAAGTTCTGGTATGTCGCCGCGCAGACCGCCTCGGACGGTATCCACAATCTCACTCTGGCAGCCGGCAATGTGGTTTCCGACAAGCCGGCCCTCGGGTTGCGGGAGTTGTTTTCGTCGGCATCGCCCGTGGATATCGCCAAGTTGGCCTTTGACTCCGGCGATGCATTCGCCCGTGCGCGCGACTACGGGCAGGCGAACGGGAAAGTGGTGGAATCGGTCAGTTTCCAGCTCCAGCAAAACGGTTCCAACGCCGCGCCGGTGTGGACGCTTTGGTGTTACGGCCCGGGTGAATCCTACCTCGGGCAGATGCAAATGCTCGCGACCGACGGGACGGTGGTTGCGAACAGCGATTTCCCCGCGAAGCCGCGCTGAAGCGGCCTGCGCCGCCATGCCACCCCGCAGGGAACGCATCGACCGCCTGCTTGTCGCCCGCGGCATTTTTGAAACCGACGATCTCGCCGCCCGTGCGGTCATGGCGGGAAAAGTCCGCCTCGGCACTGGCGTGGTGGACAAGCCCGGGGCGGTGGTTCCGATCGATGCCGAAATTTCCGTCGAGCAACCGGCGAAGTTCGCGAGCCGCGGTGGTTTCAAGTTGGAAGCGGCTTTGGACCGATTCGGCATAGACCCCGCCGGGAGGGTTTGTCTCGACATCGGCTCGTCCACCGGCGGGTTCACGGATTGCTTGTTGCAACGCGGCGCGGCATTCGTCCACGCGGTCGATGTGGGAAAGGGTCTGCTCGATTGGCGGCTGCGTGCCGATCCGCGCGTGGCGACCCACGAGGGTGTGAATGCACGGTTCCTGGCCGATTGCCGATTCGACCCGCCGCCTCAAATGGCGGTGGGCGATGTCAGCTTCATTTCGCTGGAACAAATCCTGCCGCCGGTTTTCGCGGCACTGCCGCCGGGTGCGGACATGGTTTTCCTTATCAAGCCCCAGTTCGAGGCGCCCAAGGGTTCCGACATTCCGGGCGGCGTGGTGCGCGATCCGGAATTGCGCAGGGCATGTGTCGAAAAAATCCGGCGCTGTGTAGAATCCCTCGGACACCAATGGCTCGGTGACATGGAGTCCCCCGTAGCCGGCCGCGACGGCAATATCGAACACCTCGCGCACCTCCGCACGCGAGGGTGAGCCGGTTTTTTAGACCGCCGGTTTCGCGGTGAGCCCGAGGCGTTCGGCAAACAGCACCAACTGCGCCAGCGAGTCGGCGCCCATTTTTTCCATCACGCGGCCGCGGTGGACCTTGATCGTCTGCTCGACCACGCCGAGGAGATTGGCGATTTGTTTGTTCGGGAGCCCTCCCACGACATGTTGCATCACCTCGCGCTCGCGCCGCGAAAGGATGCGGTGGCGTTCGCGCAGGGCGATCACAACGCCCTGATCGGCGTGAAGCCGGTGGGATTTTTCGATGCCGCCGCGGATGCATTCGATCAATTCGCTGTCCTTGGCCGGCTTTGTAAGAAAATCCGTGGCGCCCTCCTTGATCGCGCGCACGCCCATGGGAATGTCGCCGTGGGCGGTGAGGAAAATGACGGAGAGAACGCAATCGCGGCCGGCGAGTTGGCGGTGGAGTTCGGTGCCGGTCATGCCCGGCATGGATTCGTCGAGCACGAGGCAGCCCGGCTTGTCGATGCACCCGGCATCGAGGAATTCCTGCGCGCTGTTGTAGGTCCGCACATCGAATCCCTCCGAGCGCAGGAGCCGCGAGAGCGCCTTCAGGAGGTCTGGTTCGTCGTCAACGATGTGGATGGTTGGGTTGTTGCTCATGGTTTTTCCGGGTCCAGCGGTATGGAGAAGCGGAATGTCGCGCCGCGCCCCCTGTTTTGTTCCGCCCAAATCCTACCTCCGTGCGCCTGCACGATGGAACGGCAAATTTTCAGCCCGAGCCCGAGCCCCTTCGGCTTGGTGGTTTTGAACGCCTCGAAAATTTCGGCCGAGTCCGGCGGCAGCCCGCAGCCGTTGTCGCGCACGGAAAAAACGATATGCCCGTCCGCGGAGCTCGCGGAGATGGTGATGCGGCGGGGAACGCCTGTGGCCTGGTCCATCGCCTCGCAGGCGTTTTTGACGAGGTTCAAAAGAACCTGTTCGAGCGGGATGCGGTCTGCGCGGAATTCGGGCAGGCGCTTCGGGATGTTGAGAGCCACCGAGGCGCCCGCAGCCTCGATCTCCGGCTTGGCGAGCGCCACGACGCGCGAGGCGAGTTCGAGCGCCATGACCGGTTCCAATTCCGGCTCGCCGCGGCGCAGGATCGCTCGCAGGCGGCGGATCACATTGGCCGCGCGCACATCCGCCCCGATGATATCGCGAAGAATTTCCGCAACCTCGGCCAGGTCGGGTTTTCCGCTGGCAAGGAGGCGCTGGGCGGCCTCGGCGTTGCTGAGGATGATCGCCAGGGGCTGGTTGATTTCGTGTGCCAGGGAGCTCGACAGTTCGCTGACGGCCGCGATGCGCGCGAGGTGGGCGAGTTCATCGCGCTGGCGGGAGGCCTGGGCGGCGAGTTGGTGCTGGGTGGTCGCGTCCACGCCCACAAGAACCATCTGCGGCGCGTTGTCGATTTCCACCTTGGCCGCGATGAAGAAAAAGCGGCGGAGGGCTCCGTTTTCATCGACGAGGTCGAGTTCGAATTCCGAATGCCCGGTTTTCCACGCGTCCCGCCAGGCGGTTTCCGCGGATTGGCGATCCTCGTTTCGGAAAATCTCCCAAAAAAACGGTCCGTCCACACCGTTGGTCGCATCCAAGTGCAGCGCCTCGCGGGAATTCGAACGCAGGATCCTGCCCTCGGCCGAGTGGAGTTGGATGATGCCCGGGGCGTTGTTGAAAACGGCATTCGAGAGATCGCGCTCGCGGCGCAGGTCGCGCTCCCGGGATTGCAGCACGGAGGTGAGGTTCGCGGCGCGGAGGACATCGCTGCTGAGTTCGAAAGACATCACCCCGAGCATGGCCGTGAAAAAGAGGCTCGCGGTGATCGGGGCTTCGACGAATCCCCAGAGCACAAGAATCATCTGGAGCGACAGAGTCATCACGAAAAAAACCGACCCCAATCCGATGCGGAGTGCCCGGTTGCCTTGTCCAGCACGGTGCGCGCGCAGCGTGGTGTCCACGAGATAAATTGCGAGCACCAGCAGGCTGATTTGGCTGAAGAGGACCGTCGGGTTCGGGATGCCTTCCACGATGGTCACCGTTTCGCCGAGGAACCCGACCGTGCGGAGGCTGTCGATGGAAAGGTAGTAAACCGACGGGCTGACGACGAAGTTCAGGACAAGACCGACCGTTCGCAGCGCAATGATCAGGATCTCGAGCCATGGTCGTCCCGCGCGCAGATAGAAATGCACGAAGCCGACCAGGGCGACCGTCACCAACCAGCGACTGCCGTTATACCACTGGAGCAGTTCTGTGTATTGGTCGATCGACTGGGGGAACATCATCTGGAGTTCGCACGCGGCCATGCCGGCCGTGGCAAGCGCCACGATGCTGAACATGAGGTTCGCGAGCGACTCGCGTTGGCGGAACCACGCGATGAGGTGGACGGCGGCGAGTGCCAGACACGCCCCGGCGACCACTGACCAAATGACAACGATCCAATTCATCGATTCGCGTTGGGAAACTTTCGGGACTCCATCACAACGCCGCCGCCTTGCGCAACAAGTCCCCGAGCTGCGGATGGGACTTCAACACCTTTCCCCAAGGTGGCGCCCCAACCGGTGCGAAGTGATTCGCGCGGTGCTCGCGCACTGCGCGGCGGATGCAATCGGCAAAAAGGTCCACGGTCCTTTTTTCCAATTCGCGGTCATACTCGAGCAGGTTCATGCGGGCATCCGCGGCGTAGGAGTCCAGGAGCGGTTTGGCGGCGCGGCGGTATTCCGAAACCAAGCGGCTGAAATCACGCGCGCCGGCGCCGGAGTTTCCCGCCGAGGCGAGACGCAGGAGGCAGAGCGAGATATCGAACCCCATCTTGTTCAATCCGGAGGAAGGGTCCTTTTCCGAAAGCGCCTGGTGCCGGTGGTCGTGGCTCTCGGCGATATCCACTTGGCAAATCCTCTGCGGATCGCAAACGCGGAAAGCGCCCCCCATCATTGCCGTCTCGACGCCCCAATCGGAGGGAAGTGCGAGCAAACCTGCAACACGGCGCGAGAGGCAAATTTCCCCGCTCAGGGGATAACGCAGGAATCCCAGCGGGGCTATGTTTTCGGACACCCCGTCCATGCCCGACATCGCGCGGATCAGCGGGGCGGCGAGCAACCGCATCGCGCGGCCGTCGAGGCGCGTCGAAAAGCGGGCGCTGAACGCCTTGGAAACCTCGAACCCCATGCC
>JBMOIA010000011.1:0-14068 GCA_049317565.1 Terrimicrobiaceae bacterium
AGGGCTCGCCCCAATAGCGCTGGCGGGAGAAGAGCCAGTCGCGGAGCTTGTAGTTGATGGTGCCGCGGCCGAGTTGTTTATCCTCGAGCCAAGTGGTGATTTTTTTCTTCGCCTCTGCGGTGGGGAGGCCGTCGAGGAAGGAGGAATTGATAGCGGTGCCGGGTTCTTCAAGGAGCGTGGGCGTCCCGCCCACATGTTCGATCGGAGTGGGCGGGACGCCCACGCTCCTTGAGTAGAGAAGATAGCTGCCTTCCTTGAGGTTGGCTCGCTGAGGATTCTTCGCGATGTAGTCGAGGAGATTCGCGTGGTGGGTCGGGTTTCGAACAATCCGATCCCAGTAATCCCTCTGCCAAACCTCGCCGATCGTGCCTCGGGCTTTGCTGATTTCCTTGGCGGTATAACTTTTCCAGGAGTGCAGCACTTCCTCCAACGGGTGCTCGGGCGAAAGATGAAAGAGGACGTGGATGTGGTTCGGCATTACCACGAAGGATTCCAGGAGATACCGATCTCCATCGAAGTGCCGAAGCGCGTTGGCGACCAATTCGGCGATGTCGGGATTTTGAAGGATGCATTCGCCGCTTCCGGCGTCCAGCCAAGTGTCGATGGATTTTGAAAAGCGTTCGTGGTATTCGACCTCGGTCTCGGCATTCCACGGTTCGGGATTTTGGCCAAGCCATGCCTCCCGCTCCTCGAGCCATTGGTCGAGTTTTTCCTTGGGGAGGCTGTCGGCTAGACGCCATGTGGCGAAAACGAGTTTCGCCTCCTGCTGCCAGTGGGGGAGTTTGAAGGAAGTGTGTTGGTGGATTTTGCGGTCGGGTTCGAAATAAGGGGTGGGCGGGACGCCCACGCTCCTTGAGACCACTTCGATGACGGGGAGGGAGAATTTTTTCGCGAACTCGAAGTCGCGTTCGTCGTGGGCGGGGACGGCCATGATGGCGCCGGTGCCGTAGCCCATGAGGACATAGTCGGCGATCCAGACGGGGATGCGCTCGCCATTAACCGGGTTGATGGCGAAGGCGCCGGTGGGGACGCCGGTTTTTTCCTTGTTGAGTTCGGTGCGGGCGAGGTCGCTCTTCGAGGCGACGGATGACTTGTAGTCTGCGTTGGCGGTGGCTTGCGCGGGGGTGGTGATTTTTTCGACGAGCGGATGCTCGGGGGCGAGGATCATGTAGGTCGCGCCGAAGAGGGTGTCCGGGCGGGTGGTGAAGACTTCGATGGTGTCGTCGGTGCCTTCGACCGTGAATTTCACGAGCGCGCCTTCGCTGCGGCCGATCCAGTTTTTTTGGAGGAGCTTGATTCCTTCCGGCCAGTCGAGGCCGTCGAGTCCCTCGATCAGGCGCTCGGCGAAGGCGGTGATGCGGAGCATCCATTGGCGGAGCGGGCGGCGCTCGACGGGGAATCCGCCGACCTCGCTCTTGCCATCAACGACCTCCTCGTTGGCGAGAACGGTGCCGAGCTGCGGGCACCAGTTCACGGGCATCTCGGCGACATAGGCGAGCCGCACGGAATCGGGATCGGCGCCGGTGTAGGTCGAAATGGGCTCGGCTTTTTTCGTCTCCGGATTGAACCAGGCATTGTAGAGCTGGAGAAAAATCCATTGGGTCCAGCGGAAGTATTCCGGGTCGGTGGTGGAGACCTCGCGGTCCCAATCGTAGCTGAAGCCGACGGATTGGAGTTGGCGGCGGAAGTTGTCGATGTTGCGGGCGGTGGTGGTTCGCGGGTGCTGGCCGGTTTTGATGGCGAACTGTTCGGCAGGCAGGCCGAACGCGTCCCAGCCCATGGGGTGCAGGACATTGAACCCGCGCATGCGGTGGAAGCGGGCGAGGATGTCGGTGGCTGTGTAGCCTTCGACATGGCCGACATGCAGGCCGTCGCCGCTGGGGTAGGGGAACATATCGAGGATGTAGTATTTCGGTTTCGAGGGATCGAAGCCGGGGTCGCCGGGATCGGGGGCGCGGAAGGCACCGGTCGCGAGCCAATCGCGCTGCCAGCGGGGTTCGAATTCGGCAAAGGGAAATTGTTTGCGCTGCGTGGACATGGGTAGATCGAAAGCAGTAGATGAGATTTTAAAAGTGTTCAGCGATAAATTCGCGGATCGTCAAAAGAGGCCTGTCGGCAAATTCTGCGAAAAAAATCATCGGATCGGGATTCCCCTCGATTTGACATGAGGGATCGGCAAGTCTGCATCCATGGCGAGGGATGAAGCGGCAGCGGTGCTGAAATCGGTTTTCGGCTACGACGAATTCCGTCCGCTGCAGCGCGAAATCATAGAGGCGTCACTGGCCGGGAGGGACACTTTTGCTCTGCTTCCTACGGGCGGCGGCAAGTCGCTGTGTTTCCAATTGCCCGCACTGATGCGCGATGGGCTCACGCTCGTGGTTTCTCCGCTCATCGCCTTGATGAAGGATCAGGTCGGCCAGCTCGAGGCGTGCGGTGTGGCGGCGACATTCCTGAACTCCTCGCTCGGAGCGAAGGAAACCAAGGCGCGCCTGGCAGACCTGCATCGCGGGAAATACCGCCTGCTCTACGCAGCGCCCGAGCGGCTCATGCTCGACCATTGGAAGGATAATCTCGCGGCGTGGAATGTCACTTCGATCGCCATCGACGAGGCGCACTGCATTTCCGAATGGGGGCACGATTTCCGCCCCGAATACCGCCGGCTCGCCTCTTTGCGCGCTCTGATGCCCGACATCCCCGTGATGGCGCTCACGGCCACGGCCACCGGGCGTGTGCGCAACGACATCATCCACCATTTGAAACTCCGCGACCCGGCGGTCTTCGTCGCCAGCTTCAACCGGCCGAATCTTTCCTACCGCGTCGAACCGAAGGACCAGGCGATGCGCCAAGTGGTGGAATTCATCCGCCGAAGGCCGATGGACAGCGGGATCGTCTATTGCGCCACGCGAGCGGGCGCCGACCGGCTTGCGGAGGGACTCGAGAAACACGGCTTCCCCGCGGTCGCCTACCATGCGGGGCTCACCAATTCCGAGCGTGCGGAAAATCAGGAACTCTTCATCCGCGACGAGGTGCGGATTGTTTGTGCGACAATCGCCTTCGGCATGGGCATCAACAAACCGAATGTCCGCTGGGTCATCCACCACGACCTCCCGAAAAACATCGAGGGCTACTATCAGGAAACCGGCAGGGCCGGCCGCGACGGGCTGCCGGCCGATTGCCTCCTGCTTTTCAGCGCGGGCGATGCGGCCAAGCAGACCCATTTCATCGACCAGATGTCGGGCGAACATGAGCAGCGCATCGCGCGCAGCCAGCTCCAGCTGATGCTGCGCTACGCCGAGTGCCCGACATGCCGTCGCGTGGATTTGTTGGGGTATTTCGGCGAGGACTACGGCGCGGTGAACTGCGGCGCGTGCGACAACTGCCTCCAACCACGAGGCAGCTACAATGCCACCCTGCCGGCGCAAAAGATGCTTTCCTGTGTTTACCGCGTGCGTCAGGCGGGAAGGTTCGGTGTGGGCATGAATCACATCATCGAAATCCTCACCGGGTCCGCTTCGGAAAAAATCCGCCGCTGGGGTCATGACAAGCTGAGCACTCACGGCATCGGAGCGGAGTTGCCCCGGCGCGAGTGGGCGGCGATCGGCCGCGAACTCCTGCGCGAGGGTTTGCTCGAGCAGGAGACCGGCGAGTTTCCCGTTATCGCCCTCACTGCTGCGGGGCTGGAAGCTTTGAAATCCCGCCGTGTGATCATGCTCACGAAGCCGATGGAGGTGAAAAAAGTCCGTGCGCCCCGTGCGGGTGAAATCGAGTGCGATGAGGGGCTCTTCGACAGGCTGCGCAAGCTGCGCAAGCGCCTGGGTGACGAGCGCGGCGTGCCGGCTTACATGGTCTGCGGCGACAATTCCCTTCGCCAGATGGCGCGGGATTATCCGACCGATGCCGACTCGCTGCACGGTGTGGCCGGACTCGGCGAGAAAAAGGTGCGGGAGTTCGGGGCGGCTTTTGCCCGCGAGGTTTCGGATTATCTAAAAACCTACCCGAGGATGGATTTCGCCGGACGCGACGCAGCGGCGTAGGTGCGTCCGTGAATGCGGCGCAGCGTTTGAACTGGGGATTCTCCGAAGACCTCCCGGTAGTCCACGCTGAAACGCCCGAGATGGAAAAACCCGCCCGCGTAGGCGGCTTCCTTAACGAATCTCGCCTCGCCTCTCACCATCGCCCCGCGGGAGATGTGCAGCCGGTGGATGCGCAGGAAGAGGTTGGGATTGATGCCGGCGATCTCGAGAAAGGCGTATTCGAGCGTGCGCAGGGAGACATTGTTCTCAGAGCACAGCATTTCGAGGGAAACCGGGCTTTGCCGGTTTTGGTTCACAATTTCCCAACTCCTCTTCACGACACGCGTGCGGTTGCGGCAGCGCAGGGGTTGGCGTTGGGCATGGGTTCCGAGATGCGCCGCCGTCACGCAGGCGATTTCCAACAGCCGCCCTTCGATTTCGCTGAGGACGGCCGGGTTTCCGAGGAATTCCGAATCTTTCCGCGCCTGCGTGAACATCGTGGAAAGGTAGTCGTTGAACCGCTGGCGTGAACCGGCCGGCGGGTTGATCGCCTGAAATCCGATCGGCATCCCGGCGCCAGGCGTGCCGGCGAGGCTGTTGAAAGAAGCCGCCACACGGTCCGCCGAGAAAACCAGCATCGTGATTTCGCTCTCGCTTTGCACCCGGCCGACATGCGCGGTGCCGGGCCCGTAAACCGAAAACCCGTCAGCCGCCATATCGATGCCGAGGAACTTGTGCGGCGCCCGCTGCTGCCAAGGAACGAGGAATGCCACATCGTTCTCGGAGGTGGCACCATGGCCGGTGATCGGCGCGCCGCATTTGATGTGCGAAACCCCGCCTGACGGCAGCGCCGCATGCGCGATCTCCCAATCCTGGGGACCCGGGGCTGTTTGGAGCAACTCGCCATCCACCCTCTCGAAGAGCGGGTTCATTTGTTCGACGGATTCGAATTTTGTTTGAAGGAGCATGGCGGTTGCGCGCGCACACTACCCCCCTTTTTGCGAATGGCAACCCCCTCTGATTCCCGCTTGAGAGTGTGGATTTCATGGAATACGGTTTTTCAAATGCTGGCGCGCCGTTCTCCCGACAACGAAGGGCCGCTGACCTGGATCGGCTCCATGCCCATCCATGTGAGCACCGCCCTCGCCGGCCTTTATTCCATCGCGCTCATCCTCTCGGCGCTGTCTATGGGCGCGGGCGCGGAGTCGGTGTTGCAGGCGTTCAGCTTCTCGAGCTCGGCGGTCGCGCAGCACGGGTCGTTCTGGCAACTCGCCACCTACGCGTTCGTCCAAAAGCCGCCCTTCATTTTTTTCCTCATCGAGTTGTATCTGCTCGTGGTTTTCGGCCGCGAGGTTGAGGCGACGCTCGGGCGCTCGGCATTCATCAAACTCTACCTCACCCTCCTTCTCGCCCCGGTGCTAGTGCTCACCGCCGCACAATGGCTCGGCTGGGGCAGTTTTTATTCCGGCTCGAGCGCGCTCCACTTTGCGCTCTTCATCGCCTTCGTCCTGCTGTTCCCGGGGGCGGAAATGTTTTTCGGCATCCAGGCAAAATGGGTCGCCCTGGCGCTGCTGGCGGTGAGTTCCCTGCAATGCCTCGCCCTCTCCGACTACACCGCGCTTGCGGTTCTGGCCGTGGATTGCGCCTCCGCCTGCCTTTTCATCGGATTTTTCCAAGGGAGATTTCACCTCAGCCTTCCTGTGCGGCCGGTCGTGTCGCGCCCGCCCATCACCCGTCCGCCTGCCGCGGAGCGAGCTCCTGCGCCCGACCACATAGAATCCGTCGATCCCATCCTCGAAAAAATTTCCCGCTCGGGCATCGCGAGCCTGACGAAGCGCGAGAGGGAATTGCTCGAGCGAGCCCGCGAGCACCTCATCGCGAAGGACGGATCCAAATAAAGGGATGTCCGAACGCCCATCCGCCGACGCCGCCTCCGATCCGCACTTGCGTGATCCCTGCTATGTCAACGCGCTCTCGCATTTCTACCGCGGGGAACTCGGCCGCATCATGGTCTGGCGCCAACGCCTCGATGTGACCACCACTTGGGCCATCACCACGAGCACGACCATCATCGGCTTCGCGTTTTCCATCCGCGAGGTCCCGCACATCATCTTTTTTTTCAACCTCGCGCTCGTTTGGGTCATGCTTTGGATCGAGGCGCGCCGCTACCGGTTCTACGACGCCTTCCGCGGCCGCGTGCGCATGCTCGAGTCGCATTTCCTTGTGCCGATGGTCGCGCAAAGCCCGAAAATGTTGGATGGCGAATGGCGGCGGCTGGTTTGCGAGGACCTGCTCCTGCCCTCGTTCAAAATCTCACGGCTCGAGGCGCTCGGGCGGCGGATCAAGCGCAACTACGCCTTCATTTTCGGCATCGTCCTGTTCGCTTGGACGCTGAAAATTTTCATCCACACGCCGAAGCCGATCGGGTCGTTCGCGGATTTTTACCAGGCGCTCGCGGTGCAGGAATTGCCCGCCTGGCTGGCGTTTTCGTTCTACGCCGGAACCATTCTCGTCTCGATCGCCCTGCTCGTCATTGTCCTGCGCTCGTCGAGCGAGGAGGTCGGCGAATTCGGCTCGAACCACAGTTCGCTATGGAGGATCTGAACGCCGTCCGCCGCCTCGCTGAAATCGTCGCCCGCCTGCGCGCGCCGGACGGCTGCCCGTGGGATCGCGAACAGACCCACACCTCGCTCCGTGCCCTTCTTGTCGAGGAATGCCACGAGGTGATCGGGGCGATCGAGGCCAATGACGATGCCAACCTGTGTGAGGAACTCGGCGACCTGCTCCTGCATGTCGTCATGCACGCGCAGATGGGCAGCGAGCGCGGCGCCTTCACGATGGCGGACATTGCGGACGGCATTTGCGAAAAAATGGTGCGCCGCCACCCGCATGTCTTCGGCGATTCGCAGGCCGTCGATTCCGAGGCCGTTCTCCGCCAATGGGAGGAAATCAAACGCGCCGAAAAAAATGGCAAGGCGCCCGCCGGGATTCTCGACGGCATTTCCAATGCCCTGCCCGCTCTGCTTCGCTCGCAGACCGTCCAGAAAAAAGCCGCCCGCGTCGGATTTGATTGGCCGGATACCGAACCCGTCTTCGAAAAAATCGCCGAGGAAACCGCCGAGGTGCGCGAGGCGATCGGATCGGGAAACCCCGCCGCGCTCGAAGCGGAGATCGGCGATCTTTTGTTCAGCGTGGTGAACCTCGCCAGAAAACTCGGCGTCGATGCCGAAACGGCGCTCGCCGGCTCCACCCGCCGTTTTATCGCCCGATTCCAATCCATCGAGCGCCGCCTCGAGGCCGATGGCCGCAGGGTGGGGGACACGCCGCTTGCGGAACTCGACCGCCTGTGGGAACTCGCCAAATCCGAATGAGCGAGGCCGTGAGGGGAGGGGACTGATGCGCATTTCGCTGCTCGATCTCGGCTGGCGCGGGCGCGACCCCGCATTCGTCCACGCCTACGCCACCTGCGCGGGCGGCGAAGTTTTCACCTCCACCAAAAATCTTCCCGGCGATCCGGTCCTTCTGGTTCTCCGAAAAAACAATCTCCGCCGCACTCTGGCCGCCATTGAATTTTTGCGCCGCCGCTGTTCGAAAATTCTCGTCACCATTGGCCGATCCTCCTCGCACGATCTCGCGGCGATGCTTGGCGATACCACGCGCTGGGAACTCTTCCGCACGATCTGCTCAACCTGCGATGGCGTGATCTCTCCCGTGCCCGAGTTGGTGCCCTTGCTCCTGGCCACTGGCGCTCCGCAAGTCGAATTCCTCCCTGTGCCGATCCAGGTCCCCGATGCCGTGCGGCAGGTCGAGGGCTTGCGCGGAATTTTTGTCGGCACCCGTGAATTTTGCACACCCGCCCGCCACCACCTCGCCGCGGTAGCGCTGGCCGATACCCTTTCGCGACGACTCGCCATTCCGCTCGCGGTTTTGAATTCCGAAGGCCGCGATGGCGGCATGCTTTTGAAGGATTTTCAGCGCCGCAATCCCCTCTTCTACATCATCGAGGCGCCGGTCACCCGCGCCGATTTCCTCGATGTGATGCGCCTTCACCGCATCGTCTGGCAACTCGATGCCACATCCGGCCCCGGCCGCATCGCCGCCGACTCCATTTTTTGCGGAATTCCGTGTGTGGGCGGCAACGGCGCCATCGAGTCACTCGCATTCCCCGGCCTTTGCGGCCCGCGCGCCCACGCGGAACTTCTCCAATCCGCCGAGCGCCTGCTCACAGACGATTCTTTCTGGATGGAAACCATGCATTCGGCCTTGGAAAAATCCCGCTCCAGCCTCTCCTTTGCCTCCATTTCCGAAAGGCTCGCCGCTTTCTGCGCGTAGCTCCGAAATTTTTTTCAAAAAATTTCGCAAAAAAATCTGCATTCCTGCGTGTGGGATTTGAACACTTGTGTTTCAAATCATCTTGTAAGTATAAAGTAAACCATATGCCCAGGCCACGACGACTCAACGACCCCGTCAAACTGAATCTCTTGATTGATCGCACATCAAAAGACATAGCCCGAAAGATCGCCTCCGATCGCGGCATCAGCATCAGCCGCCTTTTCGAAGCCATGGTCGCCGAAGAAACCCCGATTCCTCAGGAAATCTCCACGGAATCCCTGCAGGACAGCGAGGCGGCGTAAGAATTCCGGAGTTCGCGAATTCTCTCGTTTAGGAATGCGCCCTTCTGGCGCAAAGGCTCGTCAATACCCTTGAGGGGCGTTGTATGAAGCCTGTTGCTGCGGCAGAGGCATGGGCTGAACCGCATAATACGGCATCGCCTGTTGCAGTATCGGCATCGGCTGGGAATACTGGGCTGGGGCCACTGGTTGCACCGGAGTGGCTGGCTGTGCGGGAACCGCAGGAGGCTGGGGTTGATTTTGGCGCTTCCATTCCGCCTCGACCAGATCCTCGAACAATTGCGAGAGCGACCGGCGGCGCTTGAAGGCGATCAAGTCCGCCCACTCGCGCACCTCGGGGTGCATCGTCAAATTCAGTTTCCCGCGTAGAATATCGTCTGTCTTTTTTCTTCTCATGCTTTTTGGATGGAGCTTGTCTTTTCATACGCCGAAAAAAAATTCACACAACATTTTTCGCGTAAAAAGTGAACTGTTCAAAACTCCACTCGGCTCGCGGTCAGCCTCTACTGCCGCACGCATCGCGCGGACTGGTTTGATTTTCGTTTCCCTGCGGTCGCGGGCTGAATATGGTCTGCGGCTCGCCTGTGCCTTCGAAGAAATCTTCCAAAAACAAAGCTGAACCGGCTCCCGAGGTTCCTCTCGCCACAAATCCCGCCGCGCGGTTCCTCTCTTGGGCGGGCTTTTGTGCCGTGCTGCTCGGTTGCATCGCGTATGTGCTCTTCCACGCCTACCTGATCGATCAAGTCACGGTGCGTCTTTGCCGCGAGATGGACGGGCCGAATGCCAAGCCCACCGAGGTGCTCCCCGTGCCGCTGCTCGAGATCGCGTTCGACGGCTATGTCTGGAACCGCCATGCGGAGAAGCTCGGCGAGAACGGCGAGTGGCGCGTGCGCTTCACCGATATGGACAATGCGCCCGAGGGCCGCGAGGTGCATTGGAGTAGCGGCTTCGCGTGGTATCTGCGCGGGCTGGGCGAGATCTACCGGCACTTCACCGGCGATTCCCTGCGAAACAGCATTTTTCGAATGTCGATCTGGGCGAACCCGATTTTGCTCGTTGTGGCGCTCGGGCTCTTCGCCACGCTCTCCGCCCGCCGCTTCGGCCCGCTCTGCGGGTCGGTCCTCGCCATCGGCATGATCTCCACAGCCTCGTTCTACGAGGGATTCCTGCCGGGATATCCGGACCACCACGGCATCACGGCCTTCGCGCTCATGGGATTGATCTTCGGGATCGCTTGGGCCGGTGCAGGCTGGGTGCAAAAGTCCGACGGACAGGGCTTCATTCCACCCCACTCGATTGCGCAGGCTCGCCATGGAATGATTTTTTCGGCGGTCTGCGGAGCGGCAGGTCTGTGGATCAGCGCGTTCTCCACGGCCACTGTTCTCTCCGGCATCGGACTCGGGGCGATCATCACGACGGCGCTGTTCCGGAAATCCGCCGAAAATTCGGGCAGCCGGTTCGAGGTGTCCCTGTGGCGCACATGGGCCATTTGGGGTGCGGGCGGTTCGTTGTTCCTCTACGCGCTCGAGTATTTTCCGAATCACCTCGGCATGCGACTCGAGGTCAATCATCCGCTCTACGCGCTCGCATGGCTGGGCGGCGGGTGGATCATTGCCACGGTTTGCGGTTGGCTGGTCGCCGAGCGCGGCACGCCATTTCCGTGGCTCAAACTTCCACTGCCGCTCGCGGCCTGCGCCGTTTTGCCGGCTGTCATCCTGATCGGCGGCCCCGCGGTCTACATTCCCGGCGACGAGTTCATGGCCGGCCTCTGGAAAAACATCGCGGAGTTGTTGCCATTGATGACCCGCATTCAGATGGGTGCCATCTCGTGGAAAGTGGCGTTCGGGTATTTTCCCGCCTTCGTGGTGCTGGCTGTGGCCATGGCCTTTTTCCGCCGTGTGGATGGCGCTTCGAAGGCCGTGCTCGTGTTCCTGTGCATCCCGATCGCCATGATCACGGCCATGCAATTCTACCAGGTGCGCTGGGGGATGTTGAATGGTCCGCTCTACATCGCGCTCGCCGGGTTGGTCGTTCCGCAACTTTGGAGGCTCGTGCCGCGCTCTCCCGGTCCGCAGGCCATCGGCGCGCTCGCCCTTTGCGGTGCGGTTTATTTGTTCTCCGCCGACACCGTGCGCGGAATGGTCCTGCCTTTCTGGAAACAATATTCCAGCAAGCAGAACATCGAGGTCGGTTCCGGCCAGCTCCTCGCCCTGCTCCACCGCGATATGGCGAAAAGATTCCTCGAGAATGCGAATGGCCGCCCCATCACGATGCTCAGCAGTCCGAACAGTTCGTGCCTGCTCTCGACATTCGGCGGGTTCAAAACCATCGGCACGCTCTATTGGGAAAATGTGGACGGCCTGAAATCGGCGGCCCGCGCGCTCAATGCCCAGTCGCCCGAGGAGGCGCTCGAACTCCTCAAAAAACACGGCGTCACGCATGTCTCGCTCATGACTTGGGAAAACTTCATCGAGCCGTATTTCAAAATCATCTATCCGAATCCGGTTCCTGGGAAATCCGTTGAAAATTCCTGGGGCCAGCGCGCGTTGTTCATGAAGGAGTTCCCCCGCTGGGCGCGCCCGATTCCTTATCCGAAAAACTTCCTCACCAACGCGCTCAAGCAGGATGTCGTGATGCTCGAGGTGGTCCCGGAGCAAACACCCGAGGAATTCGACTACCACCTCGCCCGATACCAGCGCATCGTGGAAGGAAATCCCGTCGCCGCCGAGATCCTGCTCAAAGGCGTTCTCGACCGCGCCCCGCAAGCCGGCGTGGTCCGACTCGAACTCGCCGAGTTGTTCGCGGACCAGCGCCGTTTCGACGAATCACGCGACCAAATCCTCATGGTCATTGCCTCCTCGCCTCCCGAGGCGCGTCAGCAAATCGCCCAGACCGGAGCCCAACTCCTCCAATCCCGCGGAGCCAACTCCCATGCCGAAGAGGTTTTGAAAGCCGCAGGACCATAGAACCGCAACACTGTTCATGACGCCGCAGGAAAATCCCGAAGTCTCCATCATCATGCCCTGCCTCAACGAGGCCGAGACGCTTGCCGATTGCATCGCCGCGGCTCAGCGCGGACTGGTCGCAGCGGGCGTGGATGGCGAAATTCTCATCGCGGACAATGGCAGCACGGACGGCTCGCAAGACATCGCCCGCAAGCTTGGTGCCCGGGTTGTCGATGTTCCCGAAAAAGGCTACGGCAACGCCCTGCGCCACGGGATGGAATCCGCCCGGGGAAAATATCTCGTCATGGGCGACTCCGACCGCAGTTACGATTTTGGCGAGATCAAGCCGTTCATCGAAAAACTCCGCGCCGGTGCCGATCTCGTCATGGGCTGCCGCATGCCCGCAGGCGGCGGCAAAATCATCCCCGGCGCCATGCCGTGGAAACACCGCTGGATCGGCAATCCCGCTCTCACATTCATCGGCCGATTGCTCTTCCGCTGCCCCGCGCATGATTTTCACTGCGGCCTCCGCGCGCTCTCGAAGGACGCCTTCCAAAAAATGGATCTCCGCACCACCGGTATGGAATTCGCGAGCGAGATGGTCATCAAAGCCTCCCTCCGCGGCCTGCGCATCGAGGAGGTTCCCATCACGCTGCACAAGGACGGCCGCTCCCGTCCGCCGCATCTGCGCAGTTGGCGCGATGGCTGGCGACACCTCCGCTTCATGCTGCTCTTCTCGCCCCGCTGGCTCCTGGCCTACCCCGGCGCGTTTCTCTTCCTGGTGGGCAGTGCGTTTTTTGCCAGGCTGCTTGCCGGTCCCATCGTCGTTGGCGGAATCCACTTCGATTTGAACACCCTCGACCTCTCCGGATTCGTCGTGCTTTTCGGATACCAAATGGTGCTCCTCGCCTGCTTCGTCCGCATCTTCGCCTACACGCGGGGCTTTCTCCCGCCGAACCATGTTCTTTCCCGGGCGTTCGGTTTTTTCACTTTGGAAAAAGGCCTGCTCGCCGGCCTGGCAATGATTCTTGCCGGACTCGCCCTCATCGGCGTCACGCTCGCCGACTGGGCCGCTCGCGGCTTCGGCGATCTCGACCCGTTGGCAAACACCCGCCCCGTCATCGCCGGCCGCACTGTCATTTCCCTCGGCCTGCAAACCCTTCTCTTCAGTCTCGTCTTCAGCTACCTCGGCCTCGACGAAAAACCCGCCAAAGCCAATCCCCCTCCTCGGCACGCTTGAACGGCCAACGAATCCCGCGTCCTGTTTTCCAGGACCGGCCGCCCAGTCGCCAGCAATGCGGCTGTGCGTCATATCGAACCGCAGAAATATGTGACTATGCGGGGCCGAACCTATTGCCGTCGTCCTACGGAGCGACAATTTCGACCTTGGGAAAATAAGTGCGGTAGCGTGTTGCGTCGCGCGTCACAAGAACGAGGCCTTCCGCCTCCGCATGGGCACCGATGTAGAAGTCAGGGAGCGGAGAGGTCTTCGCCCCGCCAGCGCGCCGGTATTTTAGAAAAGCCTGCGCCGCCAGCCAACCCGAGGAGTAGGGAAGAGGAAGGCGTTGAAAAACCCCGGGGGCAAGCCAGCGCTCCAAATCCCCGGAAGAGGCAAATGCCGGGGCAAGTTCCGCATAAATAATCGGATTGATGCAAACCGCTCCACGGAGCGAGGCAGAGCGGAGTTGTGCCTCAGACCAGCCGGACCAAACCGGATCGGCCGTCGCGATGTCCAGAAGCACATTCGTGTCCAGCAGTGTCATTCCTCACTACGGGTCAGCTTCATGATCTCATCTGTCCGGGCACCGGAAACTGCCGCGCCCTTGGCGTGCTTCAACCAATTTTCCAAATTGGACTCGGGGAGGCGGCGCTGAAGAAATCCCTCGAACCAGTCCGCCAATTTCTGCACTTGGGGAACCGGCAATTTTTCGATCGCAGCTTCGATTTCAGCGACATTGCTCATCAAGCACAATCATAGCACCCGGGAGGGAACGGAGCAATCCGCCTATCATTGTTTGATTGCCCCCAGCCCTTTTATGACACACACGGCTGTTGCCTGTCCCGAATGGCGTGATACTGTGTCGTCAGCATCAGGAATTCCTGTGGCCTAAAAACCGCAGGGTGCCAATCCGGGGATCGGAGAAATCCCACGGTGGCTTGCTTGGAAAAACCCAAGCGATGTGCGGGTCGAAAGACCCGAACAAAAACTCTCCACGGCTCAACGAACAACCGCCGCTCCTGATGGAACGGCGGTTTTTTCGTGTCCCGGGTTCCTGGTGCGCAACCGAAAGGAAAACACACCATGAACCAAACACCCGCCGCATCGATCCGCATCCTCGCGGACAATCCAAACCACCACCTCTGGGACAACCACGGCACCTTTTGGTGCCACTACACGCTCCACCTCCCCGACTACACCAAGCACCGCGTCCGCCAGAGCCTCGGCACCTCCTGCATCGACCGCGCCCGGAGACTCCGG
>JBMOIA010000012.1:0-13998 GCA_049317565.1 Terrimicrobiaceae bacterium
CCGGAATACGCCTCGCACAGGGAATCGGGCAGGATCTGCATGAAGCGCGCCAATACGATCAACTCCGCCCCGAGTTCGCGCAGCCGCGCCTCGAGTTTGCCGAAACCGGCGGCTTTGTCCGAGAAATCGATCTTTTCAAAAGGGATTCCCTCCCTCTCGGCCAGCGGCCGGGCGGTCTCGTGGTTGGAAAGGACCGCGGGAATTTCTATGTTCAGCTCCTTGGAGCGCCAGCGCCAGAGCAGATCCGCGAGGCAATGGTCCTCGCGGCTCACCAGAATTGCAGTTCGCAACGGACGCTCGGCGGGGCGGATCGACCATTCGGCGCGCAGCCCCTCCGCAAGACTTCCGAAACCCGAATGGAATTCTCCGGGATTTTTTTCGGCCGTCCCGCCGGTGAATGCCAGCCGGGTGAAGAACCAACGCGACACCGGGTCCGTGTATTGGCCGACATCGAGAAGGTTGCCGCCGGACTCCGCGATGAATCCTGTGATTCGTGCGAGCAGGCCCACGGCGTCGGGGCAATTCAGTTTGAGAATGTTCATGGTTGCTTCAGCGATTTGATGTAGGCGACGAGTTCGTCCACCTGCTCTGGCTTCAGATGCGCAAAGGCCGGCATCGCGGCCGGGTAACCCTTCACGATCTTCGCCTGCGGCTGCAGGATCGACTCGCGGAGGTAGGATTCATCGGCCTTCACGCGTGTGCCGTCGGCGAGAAGGACCGTGGATCCATAGAGCCCGTTGAGCGCGGGGCCGAGTTGCGAGGAACCGGCTTGGTGGCAGGTCGCACAGGTTTGCGAAATGAACAACCGCTCCCCGGCCTTGGCGAGCGGGTCGATCTGCATGGCCGCGCCGCCGGTTTTTTTCAACTCCCCCGCAGGTGGGGGCGGCGCATCGGCCGGCAAAACCAACAGCCATCCGATCGCCATGCCCGCCAGCACCAGCGCGCCGAGCATCGAGACCAGCCAGTTCGGATTGTGGCCGCGCGTGTTCATCATGTGCTTCCCCCACATCAGCGTGGCGACCAGCACCGCAAGGATCGGGATGTTCCAATCCGCACTCGTCACCTGCGGGAAGTGCGCGCTCAACATCAGGAACAGCACCGGGAAGGTCATGTAGTGGTTGTGCAGCGAGCGCGTCTTGGCGGCCTTGCCGTATTTCGGATCGTGCCCCGCACCGGACTCCAGCGATGCCATGAATTTTTTCTGGTTGGCGATAATGTGGAAAAAAACATTCGCCGACATGAACGACCCCATCATCGCTCCGATCTGGAGATACACCGCGCGCCCGTTGAAAAACTGGTCGAAAAACCATGCCGCGCCGATCAGCAGCGCAAAGGAAATGCCGATGGCAACCCTCGGAAATTCCTTCAACGGCGAGCGCCACAGCGCATCGTAAACCAGCCACCCGAGCAAAATCCCGCCGGCACTCAACGCAATCGCCCCGGACCCCGGCAGCGCCGATTTCGTCGCATCCAGCAGCGCCGTCCCGCCGTTCAGGTAAAAAACCACGACCAGAAGCACGACCCCCGAAATCCATGTCGTGTAGGATTGCCACATGAACCAATGCAACGGCACCGGGATCGCCTTCGGATCGAGGACCCGTTTTTGCAGATGAAACACTCCGCCCCCGTGCAGCATGTCGAGGGTGCCGAGCAGTTGATCGTCCTTGGGCGAACCATCCGCCCGTTTCGGCGGCGGCAACAGGTTCAACTCCATCCATGTAAAAAGGAGGGAATTTCCGATCCACATGATGGCCGCCACCACATGCACGAAACGCGCCGCCACGGCGACCCAGCCTGCGATTTCTGCTTCCATCCGCGAAGCTGATGAAACAGCGCCCCACCGGCGTTGAAAAGAAAAACAGCAGCCCCGCCCGGGTTCGGAAAATTACGCGACCCATCTCCACGGACTGGCGCGGGAATTGCTTGCAAAGCAACATCCGTGCCCGCCTAATCGCATCTTATGGCCGGAATGCAACAAGTGGCGAAGATGGCGCTGCAGCAGGCGCTGTCGCCCCAGATGCAGCAAAGCCTGAACATTCTGCAGGCCCCGCTCACCGAACTCCGCCAACTCGTCGATACCGAACTCCGCGCCAATCCCGCCCTCGAGGAAGTCGCTCCCGAGAAGCCCGAACTGTCCACGGATTCGCAAACATCCACTCTCGAGGACCAGTGGAACGAATACTACTCGCAGCGCGGCACCTCCGAACCCTGGACCCGAGAGGCGTTGGAGCGCCGCCAGCACTTTCTCGATTCCCAGGTCCGCCCACCCACCCTCACCGAGCACCTGCTCGAGCAGTTGCACACAGCCTCCTGGCCCCGCGAGGACGCCGTGATCGCTGCGGAAATCATCGGAAACCTCGATGAGGGCGGCTACCTGCGCGCCAGCCTCGAAGAGATCTCCAAAAACCTCGAGGTGCCGATCGACGAAGCCGAACACATTCTCGAGAAGGTCCAGGAATTCGATCCGCCCGGAGTCGCCGCCAGATCGCTTTCCGAATGCCTGCTTCTTCAACTCAAGGCGCAAGGCCGCCAATACGCCACGGAAACGCGCATCGTCAGGCATTACCTCGACGAACTGGGTCGCAAAAAACTCGCGGAAATTTCCAAGGCCCTCGATCTGGAACTCCCCGAGATCCAGCGCTCCGCCGAAGTCATCGCCCGGCTCGACCCCGCTCCTGGAAGAACATTCGCGCCGGACAACAACCAGATCGTAACGCCCGAAGTCATCGTGGAGCGGGACGGCGAGGACTACTCGGTGAGCCTCAACAGCGACGAAGTGCCACGCCTGAGGATTTCCGATTCCTACAAGGACATGCTCGCCGGGAATTCCAAGGAGGTGCGCGACTACCTGCGCGACAAGATCCGCACCGGGAATTTTTTCATCAAAAGCATCCAGCAACGCCAGCAGACGATTCTCAATATCGGGCGGGAAATCGTGGATCGGCAGCGCGAGTTCATGGAGCGTGGCCCCACGCACCTGAAGCCGATGACGATGGGTCAGGTCGCCGATGCCGTTGGCGTTCATGAAACCACCGTGAGCCGTGCCGCCGCCGGCAAATTCATACTCACCCCGCAGGGCGTTTTCGAGATGAAGTATTTCTTCACCCACGGCTACACGAACAGCGACGGCGAAGGCGTGAGCAACGAGAGCGTCCGCCAGGCGATCGCCCAGATCACCAAGGAGGAAAATCCGAAACACCCGCACAGCGACCAGGACATCGTCGCGATGCTCTCCGCACGCGGCATCAAGGTCGCACGCCGCACCGTGGCGAAATACCGCGAGCAACTCGGCATCCTCCCGAGCCATCTGCGGAAGGCGTTCTGAAGGCCACCGCTCTCAAGCTTCCGCGCCAGCCTTGGCCGCTCGCGGAATGAACCGCGGCACCCTGCTGCAGTAGCTCTCGAATTCCCCACCGAACCTAGCGCGCAACTCCCGCTCCTCCAGAACCACCACAAGCCACATTCCAGGAATCCAGAGCGCGCACGCCAGATACGAGGCCGGATGGTTCGCGATCAAAGCCCACCCGACAAAGGCCAGAAGCGCCTGCAAGTATCTCGGGTGCCGGACTTGGGAATACAGACCATCCACCACGAGTCGTTGCGGGTGTTTTTGCGGATCGATCTCGGGCAGGCCTGCCATCGCCCTCCATCCGATGCTCCGTGCAATGCGCACCCGCAGCCAGACCGCAAGCCCCAGGCACACCATCCCCGCATTGAAAAGAATCGGGTTCGGCCCGAAATCCGCCAACACAAGCGCCCGCGTCCACGAAACCACCAGCAGGAAAACACCGAGCACCGCCGACCAAAGAACAATCTGCGCGCCCGCAATGCCGATCCTCCGCCACACGCCGAGCATCGCATGCAACATCAGCAAATACACAATCGTCGCCGGCACGATCCCGGTCAAAAACGCCGCCAAGTAATATCGGAATGTTTCCATAAATTCGAAGTTCGCCGGCAATCTCGCGCTTCCCCCGGCGACAGAAAGCGGGGAGGAAACCCCAGGCCCGACTCCGCGATTGCATCCGCGCCGCGGCACCGCCAGACTCACATCAGTCAACCCTCCCTCCCCTATGTCAGCACCCCACAAAAAAATCAGCCCCATCGTTTATTTCATCGGATTCACCGCCGCCCTCGCCGGCCTCCTCTTCGGCCTCGATGTCGGCGTCATCTCCGGCGCGCAAATTTACATCGAGCGCGACCTCGGCGTGAACGACCAGATGATCGAGTGGATCGTCAGCGCGCTCCTCTGGGGCGCGGTCGTCGGCGCCCTCGGCAGCGGCATCCTTTGCAACAAGATCGGCCGCCGCCGCACACTTCTTGCCAGCGGACTCCTCTTCGCGGTCGGGGCGATCTTCTGCGCCTTGGCGCCGAATGCCCACATCCTCATCGTCGCCCGTGTGGTCCTCGGCCTCGCGGTGGGCATCGCCTCCTTCACCGCCCCGCTCTACCTCGCCGAAATCGCCCCGCAATCCGTCCGCGGCGGCATGATCTCGATGTATCAACTCATGATCACCATCGGCATCCTCATGGCGTTCCTCAGCGACACCTTCTTCGCCGGCGTGGCGGACGGGCAAATCAAGCTGCCCTCCGCGCAGCACGCCGAGGGCGGACTCGACGCCGCCTATCTCGATTCCTACATCCTCTCCATGGCCGCCAGCAACGAGACCTGGCGCCTCATGCTCGGCATGATCGCCATCCCCGCGCTCGTCATGTTCGTCGGCGTCCTCTTCCTGCCCGAGAGCCCACGCTGGCTCGTCCTCAACGGCATGAGGGAAAAAGCCTCCGAGGTTTTCAAAAAACTCCACCTCGACGACGCGGAGATCGCCGCCGAGGTCCGCGAAATCGAGGAGAGCACCAAGATTCCGCAAAAAGGCTGGAGCCTCTTCCTCGAAAACGCCCACTTCCGCAAAGCCGTCTTCCTCGGCATCGGCCTTCAGATCTGCCAACAGCTCACTGGCATCAATGTGATCATGTATTACGCGCCCCGCATTTTCGGCATGGCCGGGTTCGAATCCACCACCGAGCAAATGTGGGGCACCGTCGTCGTCGGCCTCACGAATGTCCTCGCGACCTTCATCGCCATCGCGTTCGTCGACCGCCTCGGCCGCAAGCCGATCATGTATGCCGGATTCGTGGTGATGGGCCTATCGCTCCTCGCCGTCGGCGCGATCTTCCATTCCGGCATCGACCACTCGCCGGGCCTCGGCTACTGGGCCGCCGGAGCGCTCCTGCTCTTCATTGTGGGGTTCGCCATGAGCGCCGGCCCGATCATCTGGGTCATCTGCTCGGAAATCTACCCGCTCGCCGGCCGCGATTTCGGCATCACCTGCAGCACCGGCACGAACTGGATCACGAATGCCATTGTCGGAATGACCTTCCTCACACTCGTCCAGGGCATCGGCCCCGGAAACACCTTCATCCTCTACGGCGCGATGAATGTCCTCTTCATCGTGTTCTTCCTGTTCCTGGTCCCCGAGACCAAGGGCGTCTCGCTCGAGCACATCGAGCGGAATCTGATGTCCGGAAAAAAACTCCGCGAGATCGGTCGCTGAAGCCCGCCGGTTTGACGCGGGCGGCAGCGTTTCCTATCGTTCCCGCATGAAGGGAAACGGCAGGCGCGTGCTGCTCGGCATGAGCGGCGGAGTGGATTCGAGTGTCGCTGGAGCATTGCTCCAGCGTGATGGGTGGGATGTCATCGGCGTGACCATGAAGGTCTGGCCGCAGGACTGCATTTCGCGCGCCGAGGACAAATGCTGCGGACCCTCCGCCATCGCCGATGCCCGCGGCGTCGCCCACAAACTTGGCATCCCTCACTATGTCGTGGACGAGGCCGACAACTTCGAAAAAATCGTCATCGACTATTTCGCGAGCGAATACCGCATGGGCCGAACGCCGAACCCCTGCGTGATGTGCAACGAGCACCTCAAATTCGGCAACCTCCGCACCAAGGCCCGCGCCCTCGGCGCCGATTTCATCGCCACCGGCCACTACGCCATCATCGAGCACCATGCCGACCGCGCCGTCCTGAAAAAAGGCCGCGACGCGCGGAAGGACCAATCGTATTTCCTCTTCAGCCTGCGCCAGGACCAGCTCCAGCACGCTCTCGCCCCGCTCGGCGGGATGGAAAAACCCGAAATCCGCGAGATCGCCCGCGGCCTCGGGCTCAAGGTCGCCGACAAGGTGGACAGCCAGGAAATCTGCTTCGTCCCGGGCAATGACTACAAGGCGTTCCTCCGCGGCCACCTCGGGGAAAAACAATTCCACCGCGGCGCGATCTACGACACCGCAGGCAATTTCATCGCGGACCACGAGGGCATCGAAATGTTCACGATCGGCCAGCGCAAGGGCCTCCCCGGCGGCTCGCCGAAGCCCCGCTATGTCGTGGATATCGATCCCGAGACCAACAGCGTCATTGTCGGCGACGAGGAGGAACTCGTGCGCAGCGAATTTGAAGTGGACCGCGTGAACTGGCTCTCGGGTGAGCCGACCGAACCGGTCAGCGCCACCGTCAAAATCCGCTACGCCCACCCGGGAACCGAAGCCACACTCGAGCCTCTCCCCGGCGGCAAGGCGCGCATCGTCCTTGATGTGCCACAGCGCGCCGTCACACCCGGCCAGGCCGCCGTGTTCTACGATGGCGACACTGTGCTCGGCGGCGGCTGGATCGTGCGCCAGCCCGCCCCGGTCGCGGCATGATCCGCTTCGTCCTCACCACATTTCCCGACAGCGATGCAGCCGAACGCGCCGTGCGGTTGCTCGTGGAGAAAAAACTCGCCGCCTGCGGAACGATCCTGCCTGATGCACGCTCGATCTACCGCTGGAAGGGCGCTGTCGAGGAAGCCTCCGAAGCCGTCGTCCTTTTCAAAACCACCGAAGCCGCCTACCCGGACCTCGAACGCCACCTTCGTGAAATCCATCCCTACGAGAACCCGGAAATCGCCGCGTTCGCTGCGGCCGATATTTCAAAAGCCTACGCCGACTGGGTGATGGATTCCGTCGCCCCGAGCAACGCGAGCGCTTCGCCGGCGAGGTAAAGCGACCCGCAGACCAAAACCGGTCCCCGGGCACTCCGGGCCACATCCAACCCCTCGCGCAAATCCGATGCGACCCGATGGGGTTTCGCGGAAGTCAGCAAATTCGGATTCTTCCCGCGGGGGCTCTGAACCGGCACAAACACAAACTCCGCGGCGATGGATTCCAATTGTTGAACCATCCCTGCGGAATCCTTGTCATCGAGCGAACCGAAAACCACCACCGGCCGCTCGCCGCCGAACGCCTGCCTCCAAGCCGCAACCAACGCCTCCACCGCATGGGGATTGTGCGAGCCGTCCACCACAATCCCCTCCCCCACCCGCTGGAAACGCCCCGGCCAGGCGACCCTCGCCATTCCCTGTGCGAATTCTGAATCGTTGCAGCGCAAGCCCGATGCCCTGATGGCCGCCAGCGCCAACGCCGCATTCCACTTTTGGTGTTCCCCCGAGAGCGCAACGGTTCCTTCCCATGGTTCACTGATGAATTGCAGGCGCGACCCGCGTTCCGCCGCAGCCGATCGAAAAACCGCCGCCGCCTCTGGAGCCTGAGGCGCCGAGACGACGGGAATGCCGGTCTTGATGATCCCCGCCTTCTCAAAGGCAATTTTACCAAGCGTGTCGCCCAGCCATTCCGCATGGTCCATGCCGATCGGCGTCAGCACCGAGACAAGCGGCTCGACCACATTCGTCGCATCGAGCCGACCGCCCATGCCCGTTTCCAGCACTGCAACACTGCAGCCCTCGCGGGCAAAGTGTTCGATCGCGAGCACGGTTCCGAATTCAAAAAATGTCGCTCCGATGCCAAGCCGTTCGGAATTTTCCCTCAAACGCGAGAGCCCCGCGGCCACCGATTCTTCCGAAATCATTTGGCCATCCACGCGGATGCGTTCGCGAAAATCCACCAGATGCGGCGAGGTGTAGAGCCCGCAACGGTGCCCGGCCGCCCGCAGGGCGGCATCCAGCATGGCGCAAACGGACCCCTTGCCATTCGTCCCGGCGACATGGAGGAAGAGTAACTGTCGCTCCGGATTTCCGAGAGCCGCGAGGAGGGCGTGTGTGTTTTCCAAGCCCAGCTTGATGCCGGTGAATTGCGACCCGTGGACCCACTCGAGCGCCTCGGCGCAGGTCACTTGGCGGCGAAATATCCGAGCAGGTCGGAAAGCGCCTGCCGCATCCTCGCCCTCGGGACAATGAGGTCCACCAAGCCGTGTTTCTCGAGGAACTCCGCAGTCTGGAAGTCGGACGGAAGTGTTTGGTGGGTGGTCTCGCGAATCACACGCGGACCGGCGAACCCGATCATCGCCTTGGGCTCCGCAATGATCACATCGCCGAGCGAGGCGAAGCTCGCCATCACCCCGGCGGTGGTGGGGTTGGTGAGAATGTTGATGTAGGGCAACCGCGCCTGCGCGTGCAATGCCAGCGCCCCGCTCGTCTTCGCCATTTGCATCAGACTCAGCATGCCTTCATACATCCGCGCCCCGCCGGATGCGCAGACGAGGATGACGGGCAGTTTTTTCTTGGTCGAAAATTCGATCAGGCGAGTGATTTTTTCGCCGACCACGGATCCCATCGTCGCCGCGAGGAAGTTGAAATCCATCACCCCGAGACCGACCGGATGGCCGTTGATTTTCGCCTCGCCGGTCGTCACGGCGTCCACGAGCCCGGTCTTCTGGCGGTAACTCTGCAGGCGGTCGGTGTAGGTCGTGACGCCCTTGAAGCCGAGCGGGTCCACGGCCGCCATCCCGGCATCGTGCTCTTCGAACGAATCGGGGTCCACGAGGCTCGCGATGCGCTCGCGGGACCCGAGGTTGAAATGGTGGGAGCACTTCGGGCAGACCTGCAGGTTTTCCTCAAGCGCGAGATTGTGGATGACTTCGCCGCAGGAGGGGCATTTCGTCCAAAGGCCGCTGGGCATTTCGCGGCTCTTCGAACCGAGCGCGCGCAGGATGGGTTTTTTGAAAATCGCCATGGGTTTGAAAATCAGCCGCGCGCCAGGGTGAGCGCCCGCACCGAGGCGGCACCATGCTCGAGCAGGACGGCGGCACAGGCGTCCAATGTCGAGCCCGTGGTCAAAACATCGTCCACGAGAAGAAGGTTCATGTCGGCCACGGCGGCATTCTTGCGCAGCGCAAAGGCGTTCCGCAAGTTTTGCCTGCGCCCGCCCCGCGTGAGCCGGGTCTGCGTGCCGGTGTAGCGCCTTCGAACGAGGAACTTCCGCACCGGAACCCCCGAGGCACGCGAAATCTCCAAGGCGAGCAGGGCGGATTGGTTGAAATCCCGCTCTCGTTGCCGTCGGGGATGCAGCGGCACCGGCACAAGGGCATCGGGCGCGAAATCTGCAAGTCGCGGGTCAGCGAGTCCCTCGCAGAGGATTTTCCCCATCGGCCGGGCGAGCCAGGCTTCGCGGCCGTATTTGAGCCGGTGGACGAGGTCCCGGATGGTTGTGCGGCTGCGCACGACGCAGACGGCACACTCGAAGTGGAACGCCGCGCCCCGGCAGTTCGGGCAAACGACCCCCTCCGCCATTCCATCGAACGGCTCGGAGCAAACGCCGCAGCGGGGCTCGCGGATGCGCTCGATCGTTCCGGCGCAATCGCCACAAAAGTCCTCCGCTTCCGCAATCCTCCGCCCGCACTGCGCGCAGTGCGCCGGATAGAGCAGGCTCAGGAACGGCTCAAACAGGACTCCGGCGGGACTTGGCATGGCGCGTGACGAAATAAATCCCCAGCCCGGTCAGCGCCACCATCCCAAGAGGGAGCAGGCCGGTGGGAACCGCGCCGCTCACCACATTGTCGCCGACCACCGGGAGAAGCTCGGTGGGACCGGGTTGAAATTTCGCGAACCACCGCAGCCCCTGCTGGCAAAAAATCCATCCGGCATGCACGCCGATCGCCAGAAACAGCGAGCGCGTGGAAATAGTCGCTCCCGCGAGGAGAATTCCTGCAAGCAACAGCGTGGCGAATCCCCAACCCAGCAGCGGCCATGGCGGCGCGCTCGAGAAAACCAGCGGGAGCTGTTCGAACCCGCTCGTCCAGGTGACCGGTTCGGTCCCCGCCTTTTTCAGAGGACGCAAAAAATGGACCGCGGCGAAAAGGAAAGAACTGAGCAGCACCGCCGCCGCCGGGCGCATCGCCATCAGGCAAAGCCCGAGCAACACGCCGCGGAATAAAAACTCCTCGATGGCGGAGACCACGGCTGCCGTCCCCGCAATGCGCAACAATCCACCCAGCGCCCGCTCGGCATTGGGGACATAAACACCATAGGCCAGCAACCCCGCCGCCATCAGCGCCGCCGGCACCGCCGCCACAGCGAATCCCAACGCGAGATCGGATTTCCATTGGGGATTCGGATGGATGCCGAGCGGCTCGAGCCGTCGGATGCCGATCCATCGGAACGCCGGCCACAGCATCAGCACCGTGGCGATCTGGATGCTCCTGCTGAAATACCTGTGAAAGGGAAAACCCTCCACGATCGGCAGAACGCCGACCGCCGCGAGCCACGAGCCGATCCAATAGAGCGGCGGCGAAATCACGCACCCGATCAGAACGATCCCGGCGAGACACACCACGAGCCGCAAAAGGTTCTGTGCACTGGCTGGATTGGCATTCACGAGCCGACCTGTATCGGTTAAAGCTCCGCGCGATGCCAGATGTTTGGAACACCAGCGAGCTTGCGCGCCTCGACAAGAAGCATCTCTGGCACCCGTTCACCCAAATGCGCGACTGGTGCGACCCGGCACACGAACCGCTCATCCTCGTCCGCGGCGAAGGCGCGATCCTCGAGGACAGCCGCGGCCGCCGCTACCTCGATGGCAATTCCTCGATCTGGACAAACATCCACGGCCACGCCCACCCGGCCATCAATGCCGCCATCCGCACCCAGCTCGACGCCGTTGCACATGTCTCGTTCCTCGGAACGACCAACCCGCCCGCCATCCGCCTCGCCGAGCGCCTCACCGGGCTTATTCCCGACAACGCCCTCCCCCGTGTGTTTTTGAGTGACGACGGTTCCACAGCGATCGAGGCGGCGATGAAAATGGCGGTGCAATTCCACCAACTCACCGGCAACCCGCAGCGCTCGGCATTTGTCTCGTTCGAAAACGCCTACCACGGCGACACGCTCGGCGCCGCGGGCCTCGGCGGCATCGGCGCATTCCATAAAAAAATCCCAGGCCACGAATTTCCTGTGTTTCGTATCTCCGATCCCGAGGAACTCGACTCCCTGCCCGCCTGGCGCGAGGGACGGGTAGCTGCTGCGGCGATCGAGCCGCTCATCCAAGGCGCCGCCGGCATGCGCACCTGGCCACCCGGCCTCCTCGCACGACTCCGCAAAAAATGCGATGCCGCCGGCGTGTTCCTCATCCTCGACGAGGTGATGACCGGATTCGGCCGCACCGGAACCATGTTTGCCTGCGAGCAGGAAAAGGTGGTGCCGGATTTTCTCTGCCTCGCGAAGGGTCTCTCCGGCGGCTACCTGCCACTCGCCGCCACGCTCACCACCGAAAAAATCTTCGAGGCGTTCCTCGGCGAATTTGCCGAAGGCAAAACCTTCTACTACGGGCACAGCTACTCGGGAAACCCGCTCGGCTGTGCCGCCGCGCTCGCGAGCCTGGAAGTTTTTAAAACCGACTCCACACTCGAAAACCTGCAGCCGAAAATCGGATTTCTCCGCCAGCTCCTCGACACCCTCCGCGCGGAACCGGGAGTTCTCGCCATCCGCCAATGCGGATTCATCGCAGGCATTGATATCGGCCGACCCGATGGCACCACCTGCCCCTGGCAGGAACGGACAGGCGCCAAGGTTTGCATGGCTGCCCGCGCCCATGGACTCCTCACGCGCCCGGTTCTCGACACCATCGTTTTCATGCCGCCCCTCTGCACCACCGAGGCCCAACTCTCCGATGGCATCGGCGCACTGCGCCGCGCGCTGGCGGAAACGATTCGTTGAATCAGGGCCTCATGCCCTGACGCTCCGCAAGAATCCCCGCGGCCACAGCCTCGGCGATCCGCTGCCGCACGGCCGGGTTCTGCACTTTCGCGTTCTCGGAGGCGTTGGAAACAAACCCCAGCTCGCACAGCACCGCCGGCCGGCGATTGTTCCTCAGCACATAAAACCCACGGAATTTGATTCCCCTGTTCTTGGTGCCATACGCGCGAAGGGCCTTGGATTGGATGTTCGCCGCCAGACGCGAGGACCGCGGCCCGTAGTAGAATGTCTCCACGCCCGAAGCCCGCGCCCGCCGAGCCCAGTTGTAGTGGATGCTCACAAAAATGGAGTTGCGCAGTTTGTTCGAAACCCTCACCCGGCCGTCGAGCGGGACGAAGTAGTCTGCAGTGCGTGTTTCGATCACACGAAGGCCCGATGACCGCAGGATGGACGCCACTCTGCGGGCGGTATCCAGCGCGAGATGCTTCTCGGATTTTCCGGAAACCGGGCGCGCCCCGGGATCGTGCCCGCCATGACCAGCATCCACCACCACCGTGTCGAAAAAACCCGCCGGCTCCAGCCGTCCGGAGGGAACGAACCTCTGCGGCACCGTTTCGCAACCCGCCAGCACCAGCAGCGCAAGGGCGACACAACCCGCCCAAAACGGATTCCGCGCCGAATATTTTTTCCGTTGCCTCGCCATTCCGTGAAATTCGCCCGCACCTTAGGAACCGCCGTGCGAGGCGGGCAATCATTTTAGTCTGGATTTGCCGCCGCGCGCCGACATGGATGGTTTCCATGCTGGCTAAGCGCGTGATCCCATGCCTCGATGTGACCGACGGCCGCGTGGTCAAGGGAACCAAATTCCTCGACCTCCGCGATGCGGGCGATCCCGTCGAATGCGCCCGCGCCTATGATGCCCAGGGCGCGGACGAACTGGTGTTCCTCGACATCACCGCCTCGAGTGATGGCCGCGAAACCATGGTTTCGGTCGTCGAAAAAACCGCCGGACAATGCTTCATGCCGCTCACCGTGGGCGGCGGCATCCGCACTGTGGCTGATTTTCGCACGATGCTGCGCGCGGGCGCCGACAAGGTCGCCACCAACACAGCCGCCATCCACCGGCCCGAACTCCTCGCCGAAGCCGCTGAAGCCTTCGGTTCGCAATGCGTGGTCCTCGCCATCGACGCCAAGCGTGCGAACGGCGGCTGGCTCGTCCACACCCACGGCGGACGCCAACCCACCAAACTCGACGCCATCGCCTGGGCCGTCCGCGCCCAGGAACTCGGCGCCGGAGAAATCCTCCTCACCAGCATGGATGCCGATGGCACGAAGGACGGCTACGACCTCGAACTCACCGCCGCCGTCTCCCGCGCGGTGGATATCCCCGTCATTGCCAGCGGAGGCGCCGGAACCCTCGACCATCTCGCCGATGCGCTCGAATCAGGCGGGGCGGACGCCGTTCTCGCAGCCAGCATTTTCCATTTCGGCACCCACACCATCGACGAGGCCAAGGACCGCCTCGCCGCCCGCGGCCTTCCCGTCAGGCGGCGATTCGCCGGTTGAGCCCCAGTCCCCCACACGCTAAAAAATCACCATGCCCGCCAAGGACACCACCTTCACGCCGGACTCGGTTCTTGCCATCCTCCGCCGCGAGGGCCTGCGCATCACAAAAAAACGCCGCGGCATCGTGCAGGCACTCTTCGGCGCCGCAGAACCCCTCAGCCTCCAGCAAATCCAGACCGCCGCCTCCCGCGCCGGCGCCCGTCCAGACTACGCCACCGTCTTCCGCACGATCCAGCTCATGGAAGAGCTCCACCTCGTCCACAAGGTCAACCTCCGCCGCTCCTGCAGCTACTACGAATTGAGCGATCCCCGGAAACACTACGACCACCTCGTCTGCAAACAGTGCGGCCTCGTCGTCCTCATCGACATCCCCTGCCCCATCGGCGACGCCGAACGCCGTCTCGCCCGCCAATACGGCTTCAAAGACCTCAGCCACTCCCTCGAATTCTTCGGCACCTGCGCCACCTGCGCC
>JBMOIA010000013.1:0-13972 GCA_049317565.1 Terrimicrobiaceae bacterium
GCTCGGCGGCGGAGGTATTGGATGACGACGCCGGCGAGAAGCGCAACGGCGTAGAAGTAGGTTTCGGTTTCGGGGACGGCTATGATTTCGCGATTGTAGGTTCCACTTGTGATTTGAAATGCGTTTGCAATGAAGCTGCTTTGCTCGATGCCGCTGTAGAAGTGGATTTGTTGCAGTTGAGAGGTGCTGAGAGCGGTGGTGGTTGCGTTTCCGATGACCACCTGATCCAAGCCACCGCCGGGGTTGCCGCTGTATTCCGTGTTGCCAGTCCAGTTGTAGATGGAGAGGAGCGCGTTAGGATTGTTCCAGTTGATGTTTGTGAAGCGGAGGAGCACGCCATTGCTGCTTGTGCCGAGGTCGATGGTGGAATTAGCGCTGAGGGTGAGCGCTCCCACGTGGCCGTCGTATCCTGCCGCGCCGAAGGCCAGGGTTCCGCCATTGAGCTCGATGTCGGTATTGGTTCCGATGGCGTCATCCGCTGTGACCAAGAAAGAGCCGCCGCTGTTCAGGACGACTTGGGAGGTATTGGCGAGTGCGTTTGCGGTGGCGGCTTGGAGGGTGCCGCTATTGACCGTTGTGGTGCCGTTGAATGTTGTGGCTCCGGCGAGGGTTTGGGTGCCGCTGCCGTTTTTCACGAGGTTGCCAGTGCCGGAAATGCCGCCGCTGTAGGTGGTGGTTGCGCTTCCGTTGATCGTGAGAGTGTTGGCGTTGAGATTTACCGAGGAGCCGCTTGTGCCGCTGAGGGAGGCTACGGATTGGCTGGCACCGAGGGCGAGCGTGGAGCCTGTGCCGTTAATTGTCACGGCGCTGAGCGTGCTGGTTGGCAGGGCTCCCGCGACGCTGGCGTTCAGGGTGGCTCCATTGGTGATAAATGTTGGGCCGTTGTAGGAATTGTTCGCGTTTGTAAGCGTGGTGGTGCCGCCATCGATGACGAGGTCGGAGTTGGCATTTGAGCCGCTGATGACTCCACTTACCGTGATGCCGTTGCTGCCGCCTGCGAGGGTGAGTGTGGTGCCATTTTTGCTGAGGTCGCCGGAGAGGGTGAGTGCGCCGCCAGTGTTGCGGATTGTGCCTGTGCCGCTCGTGACGGTGATGGCTCGATCCAGTGAGCCGGATCCGCCTGTGTAGATAAGTGCAGTGGCATTGGCGAGATTGATGCCGGAGGTGGAACCGACAGCGGTTGTGGCGTTGATCGAGAGGTTGCCGTCACTGATCGTCGTGAGGCCGGTGTATGAGTTGGTGCCACCCAGGAACAGCGTGCCGCTACCGGCCTGAGTGAGGTTTCCCGTGCCGCTGATGCTGTTGGAGAAATTGGTGCCTTGCGTCATGTTACCGGAGCGGTTAAAGACCATCGTGCCGTTGTTCGTAATAGTGCTACTGATAGAGAGGTTGCCGCTTGTGCCGCCTGCACCGATTTGCAGGGTGCCTGCATTGATGGTAGTTGCGCCAGAGTATGTATTGGAACCAGAGAGCACCCAAGTGCCGGCGTCAGCTTTGATGAGGCCGACAAGACCGGTGGAGGCTGTGTTATCTACGATAGCACCTTGAATGGTGTTGAGGTCGGTATTGGTGCCCCCAAGCGTCAGGGTGCGGTTTGCGGTAGTGCTGCCGGTAGCTTGGTTGAATTGCCCGCTCCAATTGAAGACCAGTGCGCCGCTGCCATCGTTGCGAATGATGGCACCACCGGCATCGGAACCGGCCCCCAAGCCACCGACTCGTATCCTTCGATCCGTTGTAACTCCGCTGCCCGTATATTGCAGGGTGCCATTGGTAGTAGCTCCCAAGTATATCTGCGCAGTGCTATTGCCAAAGACTCCACTCGAGCTTTGGTTGTTCATCGAGCTCACGGAAAGCGTGCCAGCATTGACCAATGTGCTACCAGTATAGGTATTGTTTCCAGACAATCTAAGCACACCAGTCATGAGATTACCCATGGTTAAATTATTTGAACCGCTGACGACACCGGTGATGCTGATATTCCCTGCACCCTGAAAGATCGGAGCTGAAGTCATCGTGATATTGCCACCAATGGTCAGCAGGCCAGCAGCACTTTCAATACGGCTGTTCCCTGCCCCAACGGTGATATCACCGTTCCAAGTATTGTTGCCGCTGACATTGCGGAGGAAACCAGAGGTCCCGCCATTGTGAGTGAGAGCCTCTGCGCCGACCGTAATGTTGCCCTGCAGGTTTAGGGATGCTCCCGACGCAATAGTCGTCCCGCCCACCGTGCTGCCGAGGGCGGAATTGTTGCCAATTGTTAAAGTGCCAGCGTTGATTGTGGTGACGCCGTCGTAGGCGTTGCTGCCAGTGAGAGTCAGCGTGCTGGAGCCGTTTTTGGTCAGGGCACCACCACCTGAGACTATGCCTGCGAAGGTGCCAGTTGCCGTTTGGTTCACAGTGAGAGCCTGAGAATCGGCAATACTGATATCGCCGCCGTTTGAGCCGCCACCGCTGAGGGTGCCGATTGTTTCGCTGGAGGCAACATGAAGAATGGCGCCCGTGGCGTTTCCAATCGAGACCACTCCGCTATCCGAGATTGCCGATCCGCCAGAGATGGTGAGGTTGCCGGCGCTGATGGTCGTGGTGCCGGTGTAAGAGTTCGCGCCGGAAAGAACGAGCGTGCCAGCGCCATCTTTTGTCAGCGTGCCAGTAGTGGTGGCGATTGCGTTGCTCACGGTTGTATTGCCAGCACCGCCGAGGGTGAGGTTTTGAGTGCCACTGATGCCTCCCGAGAGGGTGAGCAGACCGGCATCGGAATTGATGCGGGTGGCGCCGGCGAGGGTGATGGCCCCGCCGTAGGTGTTGATGTCGAGGTTTGCCATGTGGCGAGATCCCCGCTGAATTCCACGCTGTAAGCCAGTCCCACCGCCTCACGATCCTTGCGACGGGAAAAAACCGCACGGAAGCTGAAGGCATCGCCGCTGGGCTCGACAGAGGGCAGCGGCAACCCTCGTTGCTGCAGCACCACGCCGCTCCAAGCCACTGGACGGGAGTTGGACAGCAAAGGGTGAGTGCCGAAGGCGAATTCCTGCAGGTTTTTCAATCCATCCCCGTCGGCATCGGTCGCCTGCCCCGCCTGGACATTGTTTTCTCCGAAATAGCCGACCTGCCAGAGGTCCGAGAGTCCGTCCGCCGCGTAGGTGCCGAAATCGTCATTGCCGACATTGAGAATGCTGAATGCTCGCGTGCTGGAGAATCCCGCATGGGAGGCCCCCACCACGGCCGGGGTGTCTTGATAGACGGCTGCGGCCGTGGCGTTTCCGGTGGCACCGAGTTCCGCGATCGGACCACTCACGATGCTCCAATAGACCTCCGCGGCTGCGAGAGCTTGAAGGGTGTCATCGTCGAGCAGCAAATGCGCCGCGAGTTGGCGGGTGGTTTGCTCGTTGAAACTCCAAGGAGCCGCCGAGCGGTCGATCTCGAGGGCCACGGGATCCATCAACTCGCCGGCAAAGCCCGTGCGGGAAAGAGTGTTGAGCGAAGCAGCGGACTCCCCGGGCCCCATGGAAAAATCGATCTCGTAATTGGCAGCCACTCCTTTGCACCCTCCCCCGTCGAGTGTGCCGACGGCGAGAGTGTAGTTCGCACTCGTTCCCACAGCGGCCAGCAAGGGGGCGCTGCATAAAAAAAGCAGGAGGGCGCGCAGCGTCATTGCATGGCTCAGCGGGCGGCCTCTTCCAGCTTGCGCAGGCGCAGCTCCTGGTCGGCCACTTGTTTTTTGAGGGCTTCGTTTTCCCGCTGCAATTCTTGCACGGCGGCGGCGGTGTAGATGGTGAGCGGGTAGGTATCCACCTGCAGGATCGGCGATCCATCGGGTAGCGTCTCGCCGCTGCTTTTCACATCATCAGGAAAAACCTCGGCAAACTCCTGCGCGATCACATTTGGATAGTATCGGTCTTCGATCGCGGGATGCGCGGCGAGATACGAGGGCGTGTAGCGGAAGTCCACCAAGCGCACGCGGGCGAGCGTTTCGAGGGCTCCGGTGATCGGCTGGATGTCGGTCTTGATGCGGCGGTCCGAGTTGGCGAGCCAGTTGCCCGCCGAGCTCTTGCTCGCGTCACCTTCCACTTCCAAGGCGTTGGTGGTCGGCGCGCGCCCGATGCCGAGCCGCCCGGCGGCGTCGAGCCGGGCAAATTGCACCGACACCGTGTCGGAGCGCAGCGCGAGGGCATGGCTGGCACCGGCGGCGATCTGGGCAACCTGCGTCGCCCCGCCCGGGACAACAGTGACAGGATCCACCTCATCGGTGTAGCCCCAGGCGATGACGCTGCCATCCGATTTGAGGGCCAGGCTGAAGGTGTCGCCGGCCGCGATTTGCACCACGCCGCTGGAAGCCGCAGCGGGAACATCGGTTTGATTCCCGGTGTTGAGCCCCCAGGCGAGGACGGAGCCGTTGGCGGTGAGAGCCAGGTTGTGGTTCCATCCCGCAGCGATGGCGGTGACTCCGCTTGAGGCGGCGGCGGGGATGGCGGTCTGGCCCGTGGAGTTGCTTCCCCACGCCACCACTTGGCCGTTGCTCTTGAGGGCGAGGCTGTGGAACTCGCCCGCCGCGATGGCAGTCACTGTGGTGAGGTTGCCGGGGACTGTTGACTGGCCATAGGTCGAGTCGCCCCACGCGCGGACCGTGCCGTTGGAGAGCAGCGCGAGGCTGTGCAGGCTCCCGGCGGCGACACCCGTGGCGGTGGTGATGCCACCGGGAATGGTTGTGCGGCCGTAGGAGGATTCGCCCCACGCGATCAGCGTGCCATCGGTTTTGCACACGACATTGTGGGCGAAACCGGCCGCGATTTTTGTCACCCCGCTCGAGTCGGGAAAATTCCTCTCCACCCTCGCCCGCTGCCTCGCCGCCGCGGTCCCGCTCGCGCTCGTCTGCCATGTCGCCAACACCCGCCTCCCGCAATGGCTCCCCCCCGGCTCGCTCCCCATCGACGCCCTCCGCGTCCTCGGCACCATAGCCATCGCCGCCCTTACCTACCTCGGCGCCTGCCTCCTGCTCAAAATCGAGGAACCCCGCGCCATGCTCGCGATCCTGGTGAAAAAACTCCGACCCTAAAAAAGTTGCAGCCCGTCGCAACGATTGCTGCAACGGGCTGCTGTTCCCCCCAGAACGAAGGCAGAATACCCCACGACCCCGCAGACGCAAGGATTTTTTGCACTGTGAATTCGCGGTCAGCGTTGAACTGTTCAAAACATACGCCCTTGTCAATGAACCGCGCAGGGGTAGGCTTGAATTGTGCCTTCCCTCACCAGGCATTTGCTCGCGGCAGTTTTCTGCCTGACCGCGTTTTTCCAAGTCTCGGCCCAGATTCCCGAAGTGGCCGGAACCGCACGCTTTGAGGCGGAAAATCCAACCACCTCCGCGAACGCCACCCTCTCGAGCGTTGTTTACCAGTGGACTCCCGCCACGGATGTCGCGGGCTACTCCGGAACCGGGTTCCTCCAGGCAACGCCCGACGACTCCACCACCGCCAACAGCACCGCTTCGAGTCCGCAGGTCACTTACACCGTCAATATCTCGAACCCCGGCACCTATTACATCTGGCTCCGCGCATTTTCGGAAACAGCCGAGCAGGCCACTGCATTCGTGGCCATGAATTCGGGCACCGCCGCCACCATCGCACCCGCAACATTCGGTGCCTGGACTTGGACAAATTCCAACGGCAATTCCACCGCCACCCCGATCGCCTTCACCATCCCCGCGGCCGGCAATCACACCCTCCGCCTCTGGATGGCCGATGCGGGGTTCCGCGTGGACCGCATCCTCCTCACCTTGAATCCGAACTTCTCCCCGGCCTACTCCGCCGATTTCTGGAGGAACCAAAACATCTACCAAATCATCACGGACCGGTTCTTCGATGGCGACTCCTCCAACAACACCGCCGGGCTGCCCAATTTCAACGCATCCAACGGCGGGCAGGCCCACGGGGGCGACTTCCGCGGCATCGAACAAAAACTCGATTACATCAAGGCGCTCGGCGCGACCGCCATTTGGATCTCCCCGGTTTTGAGGAATGCAAACGGCGACTACCACGGCTACGCCGCCACGGATTTCTACCAAACCAACCCGCGCATGGGCTCGCTGACCGATCTGCAGCGCCTCGTCGCGGAGGCCCACCGCAGGGGCATTCTCGTGATCAACGATGTGGTCGTGAACCACGGCAGCACCTGGGTGGACAGCGGCGACACCGGATGGGCCGCCTTCCGCTACCCGCCTTCGGGCTACAATCTCCGCTACAACTCGGGCGGACAGCAATACGCGGCACCGTTCGACAACAGCTCACTGACCTCGCGTTTCGGAAACACGAATCTCGCGAACATTTTCCACAACAATGGTGGCACTCAAAACTGGGGTGACCCCGTCCAGGTCGAACTCGGCGAACTTCTCGCCCTCGACGACTTCAAAACCGAAACCCCCTACATCCGTGAAAAGATGCGGGAGATTTGGACCTATTGGATCAATGCCGCGGGCTTTGATGCCTATCGGCTCGACACGGTGAAACATGTCGAAATGGGATTCTGGGACGACTGGTCTCCCGCCATGCGCGCCGCGGCCCAGGCCGCAGACCGTCCGAACTTTTTCCAATTCGGCGAGGTCTTTGACGGCTCGGATGCCAAAGTCGGCTCCTACACGGGCACAAAGACATCGGGAATCTACAAGATGGAGAGCGTCCTCGACTACCCGCTCTATTACCAAATCGGCAGCGTGTTCGCGACCGCCACCGGAAATACCGCCCAGATCGAGAGCCGCTACCTGAATCTCACCTCCACATATTACGACCCCTCCGCGCTCGATTCCCTCGTCCTCAACATCGACAACCACGACAACCCGCGCTTCCTCGCCGCCACCGGAAGCACTCCGGCCCGGTTGGAACTGGCGCTCGCGTTTCTCTACACCTCACGAGGCATCCCGAGCCTCTACTACGGCACCGAGCAGGACTTCAACGGCGGCGCCGATCCTGCCAACCGCGAGGACATGTTTGATGGCCTTTACGAGCAGGGCCCCTCGCTTGGCGACAACTTCAATATGGCATCCACGCGCTTCAAGCTCGTGGCGAAGCTGAACAACCTCCGCCGCCTCCACCCCGCGCTGCGCTCCGGTTCCCACCACAATCTGTGGGCAAACTTCGCTGGACCCGGCCTCCTCGCCTACGCCCGCCGCCTCGGCTCCGAAGAGGTCTATGTCGTCATGAACACCGCCACCAGCGCACAGACCATCGGTGTCCGGCCGACCATCCATCCCGCGGGAACAGTCCTCACGAATGTCATGAACCCGGCGGAGACGGTCACCGTCACCTCCGGCACGGAGGGAATCCCGTCGATGTCGATCCCGGCCACCTCGTTCAAAATTTTCATCGCCCAGAACCAGCTGAAAAACCTCAACCCGGTTGTGAATTCCGCCTCCCCGGCCCACGACGCCTCCGGCATTTCGCCCGCAGCGGCGATCTCTCTGACATTCAGCCAGCAGATGTCCGCCAACTCCACACAGGCCGCGTTTTCCACCACGCCCCCCAGCACGGGAACTTTCGCTTGGACCTCCAACAACACCACGCTCACCTACACGCCCTCGTCCTTTCTCGGCGCCAACACCACCTACGCGGTCCACATCGGCTCCAATGCCACCGATTCGCTCGGCACCACCTTCCACGCGCCTTTTGAAACCCGTTTCCGCACCGGCGCCTCATCCAGCGTGGCCCGGCCATCCATCAACTCGTTCTCTTCCTCCGCCGTCACCGACTCCACAGCCACCCTCACTGCCACCGTCACCCCGAACGGCGCGGCCACCAATGTGAACTTCGAATACGGGACCAGCACTGCATACGGTTCGACCACCGCGATCCAATCCATCGGAAGCGGAAACTCGCCCGCGTCAGCCTCGGCGAACCTTTCCGGCCTGACCCCCGGCACCGAGTATCACTACCGCACCGTGGCGACCAACTCGCAGGGAACAACATTCGGTCCCGACGCCGTCTTCACCACCGACACCCCGCTGCCACAAGCCACCACAGGCGCCGCTTCGTTTGTCACACCCTACACAGCCAGCCTGAATGGCGCGGTCAACCCGAACGGCCTGCCCACAACGGTATATTTCCAATACGGCGTCCTCGCGGACAAATTGACGAACAACACAACCAGCGAGGCGATCGGCAACGGCACCGCCTCCATCGACAAATGGGCTCCTCTCTCCGGCCTCGAGCCCGACACCACCTACTTCTTCTGCATCGTGGCAAAAACCGGCGCCACCGAAGTCCGCGGGGCGGTCCAGTCTTTCCACACCATCCCGGTAAAGCCCACCGTCTCCTCCTCGTCCGCCGCGCCCACCGGACCGGAAACCGCCACGCTCTCCGCAGAAATCAACCCGAACAGTTCCGGCACCACAGTCTTCTTCGAATACGGAAACACCACCGCCTACGGTTCGACAACGGCCGCCGTTGACATCGGCTCGGGAAACCAATCCACGGCCATCGTCCAGAATCTGAATGGTCTCTCGCCGGGCGTGACCTACCGCTTCCGCGCGGTGGCGCAAAACACCAACGGCACGACCTACGGGCCCGACCAGTCATTCAGCACAGGCTATCCCCCACCCTCGGTCGTCACCGGATCCGCCACCGCATCGACCTCGACCGCCAACCTCTCCGCCTCGATCAATCCGAACGGACCCTCGGAAACCTCCTACTGGTTTGAATACGGTCCCACCACCGCCTACGGCTTCAGCACCCGCTCCGAGGCATGGGATGACGCGGAGGGCTACACATCGTTCTCCTACTCGACGACATCGGCTAACGCCACCGTTTCGACGAACGGCGGATCGGGCTTCGGCAGCTTCACAAGTTATGTCTCCACCAGCGCCTCGCGCGGCGGCATCCGCCTTGTGACTTCGAACAGCACGAACGGAACGGCCAGACGGCAGATCGACTCGTTGAAATCGTTCGGCGTCTTCGCAGGAACCTCCACCACACGCGGAACCCACTCTGGACGCAGGGCCATCTCAACCCCGCGCCAGTCCGGACAATTGCGGCTCTCCGCCCGCTTCGATATCAGCAACGAGAAGGGTTTCACAGGCCTCAACCTCAAGTCCGCCGCCGGAAGCAGCTTCGGCGCGAATGAACTCCTCTCCTTCGGAATGATGCCGGGAAGCGGCACCGTCGGCGGAAATACCTCCATCACGGTCACGGACGCGGCAGGCCAGCGAAACATCGACCTCGGCACGGAAATCCGCGGCGCCATTCTGGACTTCCAAATCGATTTCGACACAAAGACCGGTGCCTACACCGGAGGCGTCAAACTCCAGTCCAATCCCGCTTACCAAACCCTCTCGGGAACTCTGAAAAGCTACGGCGCCAACATCTCGGCCACCACCCTCGGCTACATGAACGGGAACAATGTGGGCACTGGGAACCACACTCTCATTTTCGACAATCTCCGCATCTCCTCGCCCGCCACAGCCGGAAGCGGAACATCCCCTGTCCCCGTGGCCGCGCCCGTTTCCAGCCTCACGGCCAACACCACCTACCACTACCGCGCAGTCGCCTCGAACAGCATCGGCACCACCACCGGTGCAAGCGCCACCTTCTTCACCGGAGCCACACAAAATGCAGCCCCTGTGATCTCCCCGATTCCCAACCATTCCGTGCCGCGCAACACCCCCACATCGACCATTCCGTTCACCGTCTCGGATGCGGAAACACCCGCCAGCTCGCTCACAATCAGCGCCGCCAGCTCGAACAAGACCCTCGTCCCGGATGCCAATATCACCCTCTCCGGAAACGGATCGAACCGCACCATCACCATCACCCCGGCATCGAATACAAGCGGCAACTCCACCATCACCATCTCCGTCTCGGATGGAACCCTGGCCACCAACACCTCGTTCCTCATTGTGGTGAACTCACCACCCTCTGTCGGCACGATCGCCAATCAAACAATCAACGAGGACACCTCTACCGGGCCGATCGCCTTCACCGTTTCGGATGTGGAAACACCCGCCGAATCACTCACTCTCACGGCATCCAGTTCGAACACAGCTCTTCTTCCCGTCAACGCCATCGCGCTTGGAGGAACCGGGCAGAACAGAACCCTCACCGCTACACCCACGGCCAACCAAGCTGGCAACACCACCCTCACCGTGAATGTTGGCGATGGCACCACCTCGGTCCCGATCTCATTCCTCCTCACCGTCAACCCCGTCAACGACGCCCCGACCATCTCCGCGCTCTCCCCGCTGTCCACACCCGGCAACACGCCCGCGGGACCGATCCCCTTCACCGTCTCCGATGCCGATGCCGACTCCCTGCTGTTGACGGCTTCGAGCGACAACCAACTCCTCGTTTCGGATTCGAGCATCACCTTCTCTGGCTCGGGCTCGAACCGCTCGCTCACCGTCACACCCGCCGAGAACCGCAGCGGCGCCGCCACAATCAATGTCACTGTCTCGGACGGAGCATTGTCGTCCTCATCATCCTTCGTGCTGACCGTCGGCGCGGTCAACGGCAGCCCCACGATTTCACCGATCGCGAATCAGGCGACATTCGTGAACACACCGACCACCCCCATCGCCTTCACCATCGGCGACAATGAAACCGCTGCGGACGCATTGACCCTCACGGCCTCCAGCACCAACCAAACGCTGATTCCCGATTCAAACATCACCCTCGGCGGAAACGGCACAAACCGCACCGTCACCCTCAATCCCGCCAACAACCAAACCGGCAACAGCACCATCGCCGTGACCGTCAACGATGGAACTTTCAGCGCGACACGAAACTTTTTGGCGACTGTTTCCCTGCCCCCGGACATTTCCCTGGAAATTCCGAATGGCGCGGACTCCTCAGCGGCCCCGGCCTATGGCAACGGCACCTTCATCGCGCAAAACGGAGGCTCGGTCTTCGGGTCCTGGACCAGCGCGACTCTTGGATCTGGAGGAAGCTACATCGGCGGCTCCGGCCTCGGGGCTCGCACCTGGGCGATCTACGCCGGAGGTGGAAATGGAAACTCCCAAACCGCCTCGCGCCCCCTGGCCCAAACCATGGAAATCGGTGAAACCCTCCGCGTCCAACTCGGCTACACCGGAGTCGCCACCGGCGGCGAAATCGGCATGCGCTTCCTCTCGGGAAATTCCACCCGCTTCACGGTCCGCTTCATCGGAGGCCAGGCCGAATGGCTCCTCAACGATGGCGGCTCGAATTTCGGCACGGCAATTTCTTGGTCGGGCGGAAACCCCGGCACACCGCTTTCGGTCTCCTTCACGCGAAACGCCGGCAACGGCTACAGCATCCAACTCCACAGCGGACTCCAATCCTACACGGGAAGCAACTACACTGCCTCCACGGGAAACATGACAATCGATCGCATCGAATTTTTCTCCATCGCCCAAGGCGGCGGGGAAAACCTCGGCTTCGACAATCTCGACCGCTCTCTGACACTCGCCAATCCCACCTCCGCCGACCTCGGCGCATCCTCGGGAAACACCACGAGCAAAACCTACAATCTCGTCAACACCGGCGCCGGACCACTCACCAACCTCGCGTTTTCAAAGATCGGAACACACGCATCCGAGTTCAATCTGTCGAACCTTACGAAAACAACACTCGCCGCCGGTGAAAAAACCGTGATCACCGCCTCGTTCCTGCCCGCCGGAAATGGCAACCGCACGGCCTCCATCCAAATCTCCAGCAACGACCCCGACGAAAATCCATTCACACTGAACTTCTCAGGTTCCGGCAGTGGATTCCCTGATTCTACACCATTCCAATCCTGGACCACCAATGCCGGGCTCTCCGGCGACGACGCCCTCTCCAACGCGGACCCCGACGGCGACGGGTTGACCAATTTCCTGGAATTCGCTTTCGGCCTCGATCCGAAAACATCCGGCGCTCGGCCCATGACTGTCGAATCCACGCCCGGATCGGGTCTCAAGGTGACTTTCCTCCACCGCAACGGCGTCAACTTCACCGTTAAGACCTGCACCGACCTCTCCGCCGGCTTCAGCATCACAGCCAATGCCACGGAATTGACCGACACCTCGAATCTCCCCGACGGCTACAAGCGCTACGAAGCCACCCTCCCCGGCACCGATGGCCGAGGTTTCCTGAAAATCGAGTCCACTGCGCCGTAATTCCGCTGCCGGACATTTCTTGTCCTTCCATCCGCCTCGGTGCAGCATTCCCGCAGCACTTCCGATGAAACCCACCCAGGAACGCGAGCGCCTTTACTCAAAATCCGACGCCCCCACCCACCCATGGCGCCTGTGGGGACCCTATGTCTCCGAGCGCTCATGGGCCGGCGTGCGCGAGGACTACAGCCCGGACGGCAACGCATGGGACTACTTTCCCCATGACCACGCCCGCTCGCGCGCCTACCGGTGGGGCGAGGACGGCCTCGCCGGCATTTGCGACCGCTACCAACTCCTCTGCTTCTCGCCCGCCTTCTGGAACGGGCACGATCCGATCCTCAAGGAGCGCCTCTTCGGCCTCACGCCGAACGAGGGCAACCACGGCGAGGATGTGAAGGAATACTACTTCTACCTCGACTCCACGCCCACCCACTCGTTCATGCGCTGGAACTACAAATACCCCCAGCGCGCCTACCCCTACCAGCAGCTCATCGACGAAAACCGCCGCCGCGGCCCGCACGACCCCGAATTCGAACTCCTCGACACCGGAATCTTCGATGACGACCGCTACTTCGACATCTTCGTCGAATACGCAAAGGCCGCACCCGGCGACCTCCGCATCCGCATCGAAGCATTCAACCGCGGCCCGGACCCCGCCCCGCTCCACATCATTCCGCAGCTCTGGTTCCGCAACCGCTGGTCATGGGATGGAAAAAACAACCCCTGTCCGCGACTCTCCGTTCACGCCGAGGACAACTCCACACTCGCCCTGCTGGCGGACGATTCGGGTTGCCCGCCGGTCACCGGACTCCCGTTCGAATACCGCCTCGGCCCGCACATCTTGGAGGCGCAACCCGGCGGCACGCCGCTCTTCACCGACAACGAAACCAACGCCGAAAAACTCTTCGGCCCCGGCGCGAAAAACCTCTCGCCGTTCACCAAGGATGCCTTCCACCGCCACCTCGTGGACGGCGAAAATTCCACCAACCCCGCGCGCACCGGCACCAAGGCCGGCATCCACTACCGCTTCGACATTCCGCCCGGCGGCTCCGCCGTCGTCGAACTCCGCCTCGCCGAGTCCGGCGCCCCCGGCAGCCTCGCCGAGAACGGCTCCATTTTCGCAGCGCGCCGCGCCGAGGCCGATGAATTTTATGATTCCATCCACCCGCCGCGCGCCACGCCGGACGAACGCCGCATCCAGCGCCAGGCCCTCGCCGGCCTCCTCTGGAGCAAACAAATCTACCGTTTCGATGTCACGAAGTGGCTTGAGGGCGACAACCCCGCCGCGCCCCCGCCCGACTCCCGCCGCCACATCCGCAACCACCATTGGTCCCATCTGAATTCCAAACGCATCCTCTCGATGCCGGACAAATGGGAATACCCGTGGTTCGCCGCATGGGACCTCGCGTTCCAGGCCGTGCCGTTCGCGCTCGTGGATGCCGAGTTCGCGAAGGAACAACTCTGGCTCCTGCTCTTCGACCAGTTCCAGCACCCGAACGGCCAGCTTCCCGCCTACGAATGGGAATTCGGCGACATGAACCCGCCCGTCCACGCGTGGGCCGTCTGGCGCGTTTACAACATGGACCGCATCCGCAACGGCGCAGACCGCCCGTTCCTCGAGCGCTGCTTCCACAAGCTCCTCATGAACTTCTCCTGGTGGGTCAACAAGGTGGACCCCGCCGGCAACAATGTTTTCGAAGGCGGCTTCCTCGGCCTCGACAACATCACCGTCATCGACCGCAGCGAGAAACTCCCCGACGGCACCACGCTCCAGCAATCCGACGGCACCGGCTGGATGGGCATGTTTTGCCTGAACATGATGCGCATCGCGCTGGAACTCGCGAAGGAGAACCGCACCTACGA
>JBMOIA010000014.1:0-13580 GCA_049317565.1 Terrimicrobiaceae bacterium
GAAGACGAAGATGTTGTCCACCGAGAGCGCCTTCTCGACGATGTAGCCGGTGAAATACTGGAGCATCGCGCGGTTGGCCTCGGCGGAGGGGTCGAAGCCCGGGATGGCGAGAAGGCGGGGGTCCTGCGCGAAGCGGAACTCGGCGAACTCGCCGAAGAGGAACCCGAAGGTGACGGCGAGGACGACCCAGATGATGCTCCAGGTGAGGGCTTCGCGGAATTTGACGGCGTGGGCGTTGCGGTGGAAGACGCCGAGGTCGAGTGCCAGCACGGCGATGACGAAGACGGTGAAACCGGCGTAGAACCACCAGTAATCTGCGAGCGGGAATAGAGACATGGCGCGGAGGGTGGCGGGGCGGCGGTGTTTTTAACAGTAGGAAAAATGAAGCGGTTCGTTAGGGAAATGCGAAAGCGGGACGGCGAGATGCCCGATGCCGCGGCCCGGCGGCCGGATCCCCCGACGACGATTTCCCCTTTCACAAGCGGCGGGCATGGATAGATTGAGTGCCCCATGGCGGAGTTGCCCGAACTTGTCGAAGAGCAGATGCGCACGGTTGTCGTGGGCGTGGCCGACTTCAAGATCAGCACCGACCCGCTCACCTATGTGGCGACCTATGCGCTCGGGTCGTGCCTCGGGATCACCTTCCACGACGAGAAGCGGCGTGTGGGCGCGCTGCTGCATGCGATGCTGCCCTCCGCGAAATTACACAAGGGCCAGAAAATCCGCGACTGCATGTTCCTCGACACCGGCATCCCGCGCGTGCTGGCGGCGGTGGTGAAGGCGGGGGCGAAAAAATCCGACCTCCGCGTGAAGGTGTTCGGCGGCGCGCAGTTGATGGCCACAGACAATTTTTTCCGGATCGGGGCCAAGAACATCGACATGTTTTACAAGCTCAGCCAGGAGTTCGAGTTTGATGTGGCGGCTTGGGAGGTGAGCGGACGCGTGAACCGCACGATCCGCCTCAACAACCTCAACGGCGATGTGACCGTGAAAATCCCCGCCAGGCCGGAGTTCATCCGTTAAATGAAGGCGGCGGCGGACATCCAGACAGTGGTCGAGATGACGCGCTCGATTCCCTGCGCGCCGGCCATCCTGCCGAAGCTGCTCAAGCTCACCGAAGGCAGCGCGGCGGACATCGGGGAATTGGAGACACTCATCTCGCTCGACACCGGACTCGCCACAAATGTGCTGCGCACCGCGAACTCGGCTTATTTTTCCAACACCCAGCGCTGCGAAAACATTGCGGATGCCATTCTGCGACTCGGGAGCAAAACGCTCTACCGCATCGCGGCCTCGACGCTCACGGGGCGCTGGCTGGTGCATCCGGTGCGGGGCTACGGGTGGGAGCCGGGCGACTTGTGCCGCCACTCGCTCTGCGTGGCGATTTGCGCCGAGGCGTTCGCCAAAACCACACACCTCGCCGACGCCTCGACCGCCTACACGGCGGGGTTGATCCACGATCTCGGGAAGTTCGCACTCGCGTATGCGAATTTCAGCGCGCTCGATGAAATCGCGAGCCGCGTGCCGGATGAATTCCCAAGCTGGCGCGATGCGGAGATGGCGGTGCTGGGATTCGATTCGGCGGAGGTGACGAAGCTTCTCCTGAAAAACTGGGGCTTCCCGCAGAACATCGTTTCGGTCGGTTTTTATTATCAAACGCCGTCGCGTGCGCCGGAGGAGGACCGTGGGCTCGTGACGCTGGTGCATGCGGCGAAGCATGTCGCCACGCAGCTCGGCTACGGCGTGGGGGCGGATGGTTTTTACTGCGACCCCGACGAGGAGGCTTTGCAGGCGGCGGGCTTCAAGGACGAGGAAATGGACGCGGCGATCCCGGAAATCCTGGCAACGATCCAGAGGTTCATCTCGCCCGAGGGCGAAGTGCATTTCCGCTGAGCCGCGGGCGTTTTTTCAAAAGGCGATCCAGGCTTTCTCGCGAGGAATGTAATCCGGGAGGAGTCCTTGGTTTTTCCAAAGGGTGTGGAACACCGGAGTGGCCGAGCCGGACATCGGCGGGACGATCCAGCTCCAATCGGCAGAGACGGCGCGACCAGCCTGCATTTCGCGGGCGGCGAATTCCATGAACTCCGAGGAGGCGCGGTGGTGGTCCACGATGCGCACGCCGGCGGTCGAGTAGGAATGGAGGACGGCGGCATTCAACTCGACCAGTGCCCGGTCCCGCCACATCGGGTCTGTGCGGGGGTCGATGCCCATCCGGCGGGCGATTTCGGGAAGAATGTTGTAGCGGTTTTCGTCACCGAAATCGCGCGATCCGATTTCGGTGCCCATATACCAGCCGTTGAACGGGGCGGCTGTGAAGTCGATGCCGCCGAGTCGCAGCGTCATGTCGGCAAGGACCGGCACGGCATACCAGCGGAGGCCGAAGTCTGCGAACCACCCGAATGTGGGATGGGAAATTGGCACCTCGAGTGCCTGCACGCGGGGCGGCGGGAAAAGCTCCGGCGGGCAGCCGCGCTTTTGGATGACGAGCGGAAGCAGGTCGAACGGCGTCCCCTCGCCCTTCCACCCCAGCCGGAGCGCCTCGCGGGTCATGTCCACGAGTTTCGGATCGCCCAGGATGGTGCCATCGGCGCGCGTGTATCCAGCGTAGCCGAGAAGTTGATGATTCCAGATGCGCACAGCCGGGCCATTGGCATCGGCCGGGGCGAACACGGTGAGGAGTGGTTGGATTTTTCCGCCATTGGTGGCGAGCTCGAGATGGCGCAGGCACTCCGCGTGGATTTCGGCGGGATCGCTGAGGTGCCGGAGGTCGCGGACCTTGAGGGACTGCCAGAAGAGACGGCCGATGCAACGCGCGTTATTGCGCCAGGCTGTGCGGGCGCCGTGCTCGAGTTCCTCGAACGAGGGCGTCCATGTGCCGCGCTCGGCGAATTCGGTTTCGACGGCGCGGAGACGGGACTCCAGGCGCACCGGCTCCCATTGTTTTTCCGCAGCGGTGGAACGAAGAAAGTCCTCGGCCTCGTGGTGGCGGTCGCCGGGTGTCACCACTCGATGACCGAGCTGGCGTAGGTGAGGCCGCCGCCGAAAACGACGAGCAGAATCGGGTCGCCGACCGAGAACCGGCCGGTGCGTGCGGCTTCGTCGAGCGCGATGGCGACGGCGGCCGCGGAGGTGTTGCCGTATTTTTCCAGGTTGATGTGGAATTTTTCGAGCGGGAGGTCCATGCGGTCCGCCATGGCTTCGATGATGCGGATGTTCGCCTGGTGGGGGATGACGCACTTGATCTGCTGTGTGGTGAGGCCGCAGCGGTCGAGGACGATATTGGCGGCGCGCATCATGTAGGTGACAGCCTGCTTGAAGGTTTCGCGGCCGTTCATCTGGAGGGTGTTGAGTTTCTCGTCGATGTTCTCGCGCGTGATGGGCAGGGCGCAGCCGCCACCGGGCATATGGAGGATGTCGGCGTAATTCCCATCGCTGCCCATGTGGGTGGCGATGATGCCGCGCGAACCGGGGCGGTGGCGCAGGACGGCCGCCCCGGCGCCGTCGCCGAAGAGGACGCAGGTGTTGCGGTCCGACCAATTCACGATGGTGGAAAGTTTGTCCGCGCCGATGACGAGGGCGGTTTTGCAAGCGCCGGAGGCGATGAAGCGGTGCGCGATCTCGAGGCAATAGAGGAATCCGGAGCAGGCGGCGTTGACATCCATGCAGGCGGCGTTCACCGCGCCGATCCGCCTTTGCACATGGCAGGCGGTGGAGGGGAAGACGGTGTCCGGCGTGATGGTGCCGACGAGGATGAGGTCCACTTCGGCGGGTTGGACGCCGGCATTTTCGAGGGCGGCCTGGGCGGCCTTGGCAGCCATGTGGCTGGTGAATTCGGTTTCCGCGGCGATACGGCGTTCGCTGATGCCGGTGCGCTCGATGATCCATTCGTTCGAGGTCTCGACCATGGACTCGAGGTCGGAGTTCGTGAGCACGCGGTCCGGCACATAGCTGCCGGTGCCGATGATGGAGACCGAGCGGCTAGACTGTGGCGGGTTGTCGCGGGGCGCTGGTTGCATGAATGGATTGCATGGCTTCGACGATGCGCGTGTTCAGGCGGGCCTCGACGGCGGAGCGGGCGGCGCGGATGGCATTGCGGAGGGCTCGCGGGGAGGAGTTGCCATGGGCCTTGATGCAAATGCCGTTGACGCCGAGGAGCGGCGTGCCTCCGTATTCGTCCGTGCTGGTGCGGTTTTTCACGGCGGTGAAGGCGCCCTTGCAAAGAAGCGCGCCGAGGACGCGGATGGGATTGCGGCGGATTTCGTCCTTGATCCAGGAGACCATGGATTTCGCGAGGCCTTCGACGCTTTTGAGGAAGATGTTTCCGGTGAAACCATCGGTGACCACTACCTCGGCGGGTTTTTTAAAAATGCCATGGCCCTCGATATTGCCGACGAAGTCGATGGGTGCGGCGGAGAGGAGTTGGTGGCAGGCGATGCAGAATTCGGTGCCCTTGCCGGGCTCGCTGCCGATGTTGAGCAGTCCCACGCGGGCGCGGTCCACGCCGAGGACAGTGCGGTAGTAAACACTGCCCATCACGGCGAAACCGACGAGGTGCTCGGGATCTGGGTCGATATTGGCGCCTCCATCAATGAGGAGAAATACACCGCCCTCAGCGGGGATGAGGACCCCGAGCCCGGCGCGGTCGATGCCGGGAAGTGTGCGGAGCTTGATGGTGGAGGCGGCGACGAGCGCCCCGGTGTGCCCTGCGGAAACAACCGCATCGGCGGCCCCCTCTTTGACCAGGTCCACGGCGCGGCTCACCGACGAGTCTTTTTTCCGGCGCACGCTGTCGAGGCCGTTGTCGGTCATATCCACGACCTGCGAGGCGTGGTGAAAGGAAATGCGGGGTTCTATTCCCGCGAGGTTGTGGCGGCGGAGTTCGGTGCGGACGCGCTCCGAGTCGCCGACGAAAATGATTTCGACATCCGGAAAATCGCGGAGTGCCTGCACGGCGCCGTCAACGGGATTTTGCGGGGAGAAATCCCCTCCCATGGCGTCGAGGGCAATCTTCATCCGAGAGGAAGCGCGGTCCCCGGGATCAATCGGCGCCGATGGTGAGGACCTGGCGCTTGTTATAGTATCCGCAGGCGGGGCAGGCGACATGGCCGGGGACGGCGGCGCCGCATTGCGGGCATTTGGAGAGCTTCGGGGCCTTCCAGCGGTTGGCGGCCTTGCGGGTGCGCAGGCGCATCTTCGAGGTTTTGCGTTTGGGAACTCCCATGGTTTTACTTGGTTTTTGTCTTCAGTTGGTCGAGTGCGCGCCATGCGCCGGGTTGCGGCGCGCCGGTCGGCTTCGCGGCGCCGCGCACGGCCGGGCATTTGCGCCCGCCATCGCTGTCGCAGCGCGGGTGTGCGGGCAGGTGGAGGTGGATATCCTCCCGAACGAACGGGGTCAAGTCAATCAACTCGCCCCCCGAAAGTTCGGTTTGGAGCGCAAAGGAGTCCACCACGACCTCGCGTTCGAAATCCCCGAGGCACGAGACGCAGCGCATGCGCACGGGGAGCGACAGCCGGCCGGTGGCGAAGAGTCCGCCGCCGCTGAGTCCGATATCGAGCGAGTAGGCGAGCGGACCGGCGGGCGAGGCATCAGCTTCTTCGAGGCCGAGGGATCCGGCATCCTCGGTGCCCTCGAGGTGCAGTGTGCAGCCCTGGGGGATTTGTCGCAGGTGGACTTTCATCGCCTCGGCAAAAACTACCCGGGGCGCGGGCGGGGGTCAATCGGCCGTGCGGGCGCGGGCGGCGCGGCGTTTTTTCGACGCTTCGACACGGGCGGTGACGAAATCCCAGAGGAACAGCGTGACCGGGTAGGCGACAAGTGCCGAGAGGATCGCCGCCGGCAGGACGCCCGCGATGTAGGGCAGCGGGGTTTTCGCCAGTTCGCCCAGGAGGTCCTCGCCGTGCAGGTGCATCGGCTCGCGCTGGGTGATGAGGCAGCCGAGGCGGTATTGCAGATAAATGCAAAACGGGAAGGTGAAGGGGTTGCTGATCCAAGTGCCCGCGATGGCGGCGGGGACATTGACGCGGGTGATGTAGGCCGCGAGCGCGGCGCCGACCATTTGGATGGGCAGCGGGGGCATCAGTGCGAAAAATGCGCCCACGGCCATGCCGGCAGCGAACCTCTCGCGCGTGGGGTGCCAGAGTTCGGGCGAGAACAGGCGGTCGCCGAAAAAACGGTGAATCCAAGTTCCGCGGATGTTCTTGGCACGCGGGAGGTGGCGGAGGTAGCGGCCGATGCGGCTGCGCCGCCAGTGCATGGGTTTCATGAAGTGCTTGGAAAAGGATGGATGGGACTTGCCAAACGAAAGTGGCTCGGGTTTTCTTCGAGGCAACATGAAAAAGATCGAGGCCATCATCAAGCCCTTCAAGATGGAGGATGTGAAGGAAGCTCTCGCGGAGATCGGCATCGAGGGGATGACCGTGAGCGAAGTGAAGGGGTTCGGCCGCCAAAAGGGCCATACGGAAATTTATCGCGGCAGCGAATACACGGTGGACTTCCTGCCGAAGGTGAAGATCGAAATCGTCGTGGCCGCATCCACTGTCGATAAGGCGGTGCAGGCGATCTCGAAAGCGGCCAAGACCGGCAAGATCGGCGACGGGAAGATTTTCATCCTGCCCATCGAGAACGCCGTCCGCATCCGCACCGAGGAAACCGGCGAGAGCGCCATCTGACGCGGAGAGCCATTGCAACTGCCCGAGTGGCTCATCATCGTCATCCTCGGCATCGTCGAGGGGGCGACCGAGTTCATCCCCGTCTCGTCCACGGGGCACCTGCTGATCGTCCAGGACCTGCTTGATTACAGGCAGAGCGACCTTTTCAATGTGGTGATCCAGAGCGGCGCGGTGCTCGCCGTGCTGCCGCTCTTCGCAGAGCGGTTGAAAATGATGGTCGATTGGCGGAGTCCGGCCTCGATGGATTTCAACCTCAAGGTGCTCGCGGCTTTCATGATCACAGCCTTGGGAGGGCTGGTAATCGACAAGCTCGGCATCACGCTTCCGGAAACGGCGGTGCCCGTGGCGGCGGCGCTGATCATCGGCGGGATCCTATTCATCGAGGTGGAGAAGCGGCTCGCGAAAAAACGGCTCTCGGCAGAGATCACCTGGACGATCGTGGCGGTGGTGGCCGCGGCGCAAATTGCAGCGGCCGTTTTTCCCGGCACCTCGCGCTCGGGGGCGACGATCATTTTTGCGATGGTTTTCGGACTGACGCGCGTGGCGGCGACGGAATTTTCCTTCCTCGTCGGCATCCCCACTCTGCTCGCAGCGGGTTTCTACAAGATTTTCAAGGCGGTGAATGGCGGGCATACGATCGAGTGGGGACCGCTCGCGCTGGGCACTGTGGTGGCCGCGGTGGTGTCGTTCATTGCGGTGAAGTGGTTGCTGAATTTTGTGAGGACGAACACATTTGTCGGCTTCGGGTATTACCGGATCGTCCTGGGTATCGTGCTTTTGGTTTTCCTGCTGTAGTGTCGCGGCATGTCCGAGTCCATCCTTCCCGATCTGCAGGCCTGCGTGCTGTGCGAGGATGTCCGCCAGGAGGCGAGCGGGCAGCAAACGCTCGTGGGCATCATCGGCGTGGTGCCTGCGCCAGCCGTGCCGCTCGGGTTTTTCAAACTGTGCCTCTGGACGCGCTGGTGTGGCGGAACCGGGCAGTTCGTGCAGCAATCCGCGATTCTCGGACCCGATGACGAGGAGCCGATCGCCGAGAGCGAGGTGGCGTTTCAATTGCCGGCGATGGATGCGCACGCGACGAATGTGCATGTCTTCGGCGGGATCCAATTCCAGCGCCACGGGCTTTACACGGTCGAGATCAAGCTCGACGGGGAATTGAAATTGCGTTTCCAGCTGCCGGTCGTGCCCATGCAGGGACTGCCGCAGGGTTGAGGGCTGCGCGGATTTTACTGAACCGCCGGGGCGGGAGTGGCGGCGGCGGGCGGCTCGGGAGAGTAGGCCTCCGGCGGCTCCATGGCTGGCGGCGGCGCGGAGATCGGAACGCCGGGACCCCCGGTGCGCGCAGGGGCGGTCTTGGGAGTGTCCATGGCGATGAGCTCGGCAACGGTGGTGAATTTGAAACCCTTCGCGAGCAGCGCATCGAGCGCGGCAGGCATCGCGTCGATCGTGCTCGGGTGGATGTCATGGGCGAGGATGATCGCTCCGGGGGCGGTGTTTTGGATAATGTGGGACGAAACGCGGGCGGCGTTGCGGTATTTCCAATCCTGCGGGTCGACCGACCACATCGCGACCGTGAGGCCGAATTCCTCGGCGAGGCGCTTGTTGATCGCCGCATTGGTGGCGCCGTAGGGCGGGCGGACCGTCGTGGGTTTTTGTGGGATGGCCGCAGCGATGGCTTCGTTGGTGGACTGGATTTCGGCGGCGAGCGTGGCGGGGGAAAGTTTTGTGAAGGCCGGGTGGTTGTAGCTGTGGTTGCCGACTTCGTGGCCCTCGGCGGCCATGCGTTGAACGATCTCGGGATACGCGGCTACATTTTTTCCAATGACATAGAATGTCGCGCGTATGCCGCGCTCGCGGAGCATGTCGAGCAGGCGGGGAGTGAGCACAGGGTGCGGACCATCGTCGAATGTCATCGCCACATAGGGGCCATCGACCTGGCAGTTGTTGTAGCTGTGCTTGCGGGGCTTCGGGGATGGGCTGGGACTCGGCGAGGGCGCCGGTGTGGCGGTGGAGCCGGGTGTGGCCAGCGCGGGCAAAGGCGAAACGGTCGGCGCGGCAATCCCGGCGGTGGCCGTGGGTTGGACCTCGGGGCGGGGCGGCATCTGGGCTTTCGCGGGGGCAAGGCCGGCGGGAAAGCCGATCAAGCCAAGGAGCAGGGCGAGCGGAAAGTTCGTTCGGCGCATGTGTGGAGCGGTGGGCAAGGTTGCACAGGACCGGCGGAAAGGCATCAACTTTTCAACGGGGTTCCGACCGGAGAATGTGAAAAGCTGGATTTGCAGGGGCGGCGCGCTCGTGTTGAATGCGCCGCCCGATCCCGAACCATGGCGGAAGCGAGCCACACAATTCATTCCGAGGAGCAAATCCTCGCCCTCGTGCGCGATGAAATTCTTGGAACCGGCGAACCGCTCGCGCCCAGCGACAACCTGTTCCTTGCCGGACTGGAATCCATGGGAATCATGCGGCTCGTGATGAAGCTCGAGTCACACCACGGCATCGTGGTTCCGGAATCCGAAATCACGCGCGCGAATTTTTCGACCGCAGCCGCCCTTGCGGCAATGGTGGCGCGGTTGGGCGGGCCGAAGTGATGGTCCGCGCTCCGCTCACCGGTTGCGACGCCCATTTCCTCGCGCTCGAACGCATGATGGGCCGCTCGGGCCAAGGCCGGGCCGTGGGGCTGACTGTTTTGAAGTTGGAAGGAGCTTTCGACCGAGCCGCCCTGGAAACTGCCGCACGCCGTTTTTCGCAATCGCATCCCCTGCTCCACGGCTCGGTGCGCGAGGGATTTTTCAAGGCTCCCGAATGGATCGCGGAGCCTCCGTTCGCCGATGATGCGGTTCCGGTTTTGGAACACCGCGGCGTCCCGCTTGATTCACTCTGCAGGGAGTTGCTGAACACCGAGCCGCTTCGCGCATTCGAATTCCACATTCTGCGGGAGGGGGGCGATTGCCGGATCGTTGCGCGTTGGCTGCATGCTTTGTTCGATGGCGTCGGTGCCGGCTTGGCTTTTCAGGAAATCGGCAGGCTCGCGGCCAATCCGCCAACCGAAAGCTCCATCAAGACATCCTGGGGAATCCCGGAGGCGCAGCGTTGGCCTCTGCTCGAAGAATGGCGGCTCGCCCGAAAGTTCGTGGAATGGCGCGAAGGGCTGGAGCCGCTGGACTACTCGGCATTCTCGGAACAGTCAGCGGGCAAATCGCCGGTCCGTTTCCGAACAATTCATTTCGAGGCCGCTGAAACATCGCGCATCCACGACCGCGCGGGACACCTCACCGGCGGGATTTTTTTTATGCCATTCTTTCTGGCGGCGGCGGCGCGCGCCCATGCGGCCGTGCTGAATGCCCGCGGTATTCCTCCGAGATCGCTGCTGTGCCCGCTTCCCGCACAGATGCGAAAAAATGCGGCCGAGCACCCGATTTTCCAAAACCAGATTTGCGTCCTCTTTTTCAAAATCCCCGGTGTCTCCCTTCGGGATTTGGCGGACTCGGCCCGTGCCGTCCATGCGCAATTCGACCGGGCGTTGCGCGGGGGATTCGATGCCGCTTCCGGGGCGATGCTTTCCCTGCTGCGCCGGCTCCCGCGCCGCCTCCACACGGCATTCCTGCTGGCAGAATCGCGAGGACGACTGGCATCGTTCCACCACTCGCACACGGGTGAATTCCTGCCGCGGGTTACCGAATTCTGCGGCGCTAGGCTGGTTGACGGTTGGCATATCCCGTCCGTTCCACAACCGCCTGGCAGTGGAATTTTTTTCAGCGAATGCCGGGGGCGCCTCTCAGCGACAATCTCGTGGCGCGAAAACTCGGCTTCGGAAGGGGAAATCGACACTATGGAAAAATCCCTGCGCGCCGACCTCTTGGGGGAAAACCCGTGAACACCCTTCCGAATATCGCGTCTGCCTTTTTCGAATCCGCCGAACATCACGCGGAATCTCCCGCCGTTTTCCATAGGGGAAAAACATGGACCTATCGCGCCTTGGCTGAAGCGGTCCGTGCCGAAACTCAAAAACTCCTGTCGGCAAAAATTCCCGGCCGCATCCCCCGCATCGCTCTCGATTGTCCGAACGGCCCCGAGCACATCATTCTCTCCCTCGCTGCCATCGCCTCGGGCGGCTGTGTGATTCCCGTTCCACAGGCGATCGGCGCCGCTGAAAAATCCGAACTGCTCGCCACCACCGCAGCCCACGCCCTGCTTGATCCAACCGGGAAAATCCATCCGCTCGCCCCGGCGCACACCGCCTTTCCCGAGGACGCCTTCGACGCCTTGCATCCCGCGCTGGTCCGCTTTTCATCTGGCACGACAGGCGAATCGAAAGGCGTCGTTCTCTCGCACCAAACCATCCTCGACCGCATCCGCTCCGCGAATTCCCGCCTTCGCATCACCCCTGCCGACCGCATCCTGTGGACCCTCCCGATGGCGCACCACTTTGCGGTGTCCATTTTGCTCTACCTGCTGCAAGGCGCAGGCATCGTGATTGCCGGGAGCTCTCTGCCCGACGATCTCCTCTCCGACGCCGCCGAACACCGCGCCACGGTTTTCTACGGATCCCCGGTCCACTGCGCATTGCTGGCAGCCGAAAATTCCGGCCGCGCCTGGCCGTCCCTGCGCCTGGCCGTTTCCACCGCCGCCCCGCTCCTGCCCGCGACCGCAGAAAAATTCAAAGCCCGTTTCGGCATCGCCCCCGTTCAAGGCCTCGGATTGATCGAAGCCGGCCTGCCGCTCCTCAATGTCGACCACGCCGATTCCCGCCCTGCCTGCTGCGGCATTCCCACCGATTTCGAAACGCACATTGCCGAAAACGGCGAACTCCTCCTCCGCGGGCCGGGCATGTTTGACGCCTACCTCTCGCCTTGGTGCACGCGCTCCGAAGCGATGCCCGATGGTTGGTTCCACACTGGCGACCTCGCGCACCGCCACCCGGATGGAAACATCGAACTCACCGGCCGGCTGAAATCCGCCATCAATGTCGGCGGCCTGAAATGCTTCCCCGAGGAAATCGAGGCCGCGCTCGATTCCCACCCGCTTGTTGCCGAGAGTCGCGCCTGGGCGGAACCGCACCCTCGCTGGGGCTCTGTGCCAGCGGCGGAGTTCGTCCCGCATGACCCTTCGCACCCACCTTCCCCCGAAGCCCTCGAGCGCCATTGCCGCACGCTCCTCGCCGCCCACAAGATCCCCGTTTCCTTCCGCCAAACCGCCCGGATCGACAAAACACCAAGCGGAAAAATCCGCCGCAACGCCGCTCCCTCCGCCATCGAAAACCCCGTTCCTTCCGCGCGTTGACAGCCCCGCGTGTCCTGCTAATCCTACCCGCCCGTTTATGCCAAAAACCACCAAGTCCGCGAAATCCGCAGCGCCCAAAAAGGGCAAATTCGTTTACACATTCGGAGCCAACAAAGCCGACGGCGACGGCAAAATGAAAGCCCTCCTCGGAGGCAAGGGCGCCAACCTCGCCGAGATGACCCGCATCGGCCTCCCGGTGCCTCCAGGCTTCACGATCACCACCGAGGTCTGCACCTATTACTACGCCAACAAGCGGACCTATCCGAAGGAACTCCAAACCCAGATGGAGGCCGGCGTGCGCAACATGGAAAAAATCATGGGCACGAAATTCGGCGACGCGAAGGGCTTCCCGCTCCTCGTCGCCGTCCGCTCCGGCGCCCGCGACTCCATGCCCGGCATGATGGACACGATTCTCAACCTCGGCCTCAACGACGAGACCGTGAAGTCCCTCGCCGCAGCCACCAAAAACGAACGCTTCGCGTGGGATTGCTACCGCCGCTTCGTCCAGATGTATGGCGATGTCGTGCTCGGAGTTCAAAAGCGCGAAGGCGAAGACCACGAGCCATTCGAGACCGTCATCCACGAATTCAAACACGCGAAATACCACTCGGAAATTGTGGACAGCGAGCTCACCGCCGAAGACCAAAAGGAACTCGTCAAACTCTTCAAGGAACTCGTCAAAACCCGCACCGGAAAAACCTTCCCCGCGAATCCCTGGGATCAGCTCCGCGGCGCGGTGGGAGCCGTTTTCAGCTCGTGGATGAACGACCGCGCGATCGTCTATCGCCGCAAATACAACATCCCTGCCGCGTGGGGCACAGCCGTCAATGTGCAGGCCATGGTTTTCGGCAACACCGGTGAAACCTCCGGTTCCGGCGTGGCCTTCACCCGCAACCCGGCCAACGGTGAGAACGAATTCTACGGCGAATTCCTCATCAACGCCCAAGGCGAAGATGTCGTCGCCGGCGTCCGCACGCCCGAGCCCGTCAGCAAACTCAAAAAGGCGATGCCAAAATCCTACGCGGAACTCATGAAGGTCCGCGCCATCCTCGAGAAGCACTACAAGGATGTGCAGGATGTCGAGTTCACCGTTCAGGAAGGCAAGCTGTTCATGCTCCAAACCCGCAACGGCAAGCGCACCGCCATGGCCGCGCTCAAGTTCTCGATGGACATGGTCAAGGAGAAGCTCATCGACTGGAAGACCGCCATCCAGCGCAATCCCGCCGACCAACTCGACCAGCTTCTCGCGCCGGTCTTCGACATTGCCGACGCCAAAAAAGCCAAAGTCATCGCCACCGGCCTCCCTGCCGGCCCCGGCGCAGCCTCTGGCAAAATCTATCTCAACGCCGACCGCGCCGTCACGGCCGCCGAAGCCGGTGAGAAAATCCTGCTCGTCCGCACCGAAACCTCGCCCGAGGACCTGCGCGGCATGATCGCTGCCGAAGGCATCCTCACCGCGAAAGGCGGCGTCTCCTCGCACGCCGCGCTCGTCGCCCGCCAGATGGGCAAGGTTTGCATCTGCGGCGCGTCCGATGTCGAGATCGACTACAACAAGCGCGCCGTCACGATCAAAGGCCAAGTCTTCAAAGAAGGCGATTACCTCTCGATCGACGGCACCAGCGGCAATGTTTACG
>JBMOIA010000015.1:0-13090 GCA_049317565.1 Terrimicrobiaceae bacterium
ACGGCGGAGGCATCAACAGCCAGGCCCCATCCGGCAATTCCAACAACGATATCGAACCCTCGGAATTCCTCCGCATCCCCGTCGCCTCGATCCGCGACCGCGCGTTGAACGGCACCTACGACATCCTCGACCCCGCCCGTTCGTTCCGCCCCAAGAGTATGACATTCAATTCCAAAAACCAACCGGTCCTCGTCTGGGATGTCCTCCCCGGGAAAAGATACTTTGTCTATCGCAACACCGATCTCTCCTCCAACTCGTGGACCCTTCTGAACATGGGCGGCTGGAACGCCGATCCTGGCCAGTGGGAGATGATCTTCACCGACACCGAACCCGACCCCGGCCCGCGCCAATTCTACCGCGTCACCACACCCTGATCGCGCGTCCGGTTCTCACCCCAGCGGCTGCACGCCGATTGTTCCGCGCAGCGAGTCGGCGTGTCCGGGCAACTCCACCCGCCCGAGTGTCTCCAGAACCGCATCCAACCTCGCCTGGAGCCCCAACTGAGCGGAAACCCCCTCATTGTGCGGGCGCCGCATGAAGGTCTGCAGGTTTTTCGCGTGTTGCCTCCAAAGCCGCAAATCCACAGCGGCTGCCGCACCCAACCGCTCCCGATACCAATCGCTTTCCAGGGCCTGCGCGGGATCGAAAAGCCCGCGGACCTCGGGCGAAGCGAGGGTTTTGTTTTCAAAATGCCCGTCGCGCATGATGTGCAGAAGCGCCCGTAGCGGCGGACACGCCATATCGATTCCGCCATCGGCGAAATACGCCTCCGCCACGACCCGCTGCGTGGAAACAATGTTGTCCACGCCATCGGCGAATTGTGCCATGTCCTGCAACTCCGGCCGCAGCATCTCGGGCGTGAAGACGCGGTGCGGATAGTTGAACATCCTGCCGAAAAAAATCCGCACGAACCGGCTGTTGATGCGCCACCCGAGCCGTCCGGAGGGAACCGTCCTGCCCTCGAATTCCATGTCCGGGACGCGTTCCAGGCACCCGTTTTCGATCAGCCACGCGGGATCGCGCTCCTGCGCCGTCATGCGGGACCAAACTTCGGGAACCAGCAGGCTGATGTCGTGATCCACCTGCACACCGGGACCCACATGCCCGGCCGCGGTGACAAAGACCACCTGCCGCGTGAGCAGATATCCGGTCAGCGCGGCATTGAGGTCGATGATCGGCGGCAGCGCGTTGAACGGCCCCTTCGTGAGCGCCCCCTCGCTGCCCGCGCCGGTGGTGGACGGCGACTTGCCGGTGAGCGAGCAGATGAACTCGAGGAACATCTCCGGCAATTCGAGGTAATGGACCGGATTGAAAACCGCGAGCGGTCGCACACCCTTCTCGGCAGGATTGTTTCTGCGTCCGGGAAGCGTTGCCCCCACCGGCGTGTGGAGCGGCTGCGAATACGGAATCTTGCGGCAGAGCCGCTGCGAGACCTCCGCGAGGTGCGCGTCGATCGGGCGCGCGAGGTCCTGCCGCACCTGCAGGTAGCGTGGATTCTTCGAGGGCTTCCCCTCGACGATCCGCGGCGAATTGTTGCACACGAAAAACTCCGGTCCATTTCCGTCCGCCATTGCGCGGATCGCCTCCTGCATGGGCGGCGTGAACTTCGAATAGGTCACCGCATCCTCGAGGATTTCCCGCACCGCATCGCGCCGCAGCGGCTCGTAATTGGAGAAGAAATTCCCGGGGCGCGAAAAATCCGCCTCGGTTTGCTTGTCGTAGCCGGGATGGACCGCGTCGTCGGGACGCTGGAACAACCGGTATTCGCAGTTCACTGCGAATTTCACCGACGCGCCCGGCGCGCCTTCCGGTGGATACGACAGCACGGAGAGCGGCACCACCGCCGAGACGCTGATGTCATCCTCGGTTTGCAATTTCTCCGCCGGGAAAAAATCCTGCCGCAGGCTGAAAACCCGCCACGACCCGTCCGGTTCGAACCCGACGCGCAAATAATCGGTCGCCAGAAGACGGTTATGGAATTTCAACTCGTGCCCGGGCGTTCCGTTCACCATGTCCACGCCGAACTCCGCCTTCCAGTCCGCACTCCGCATGGGGTTGTGGTGCCGCTTCACGGCGAAGAGCAGTTCCTTCACATGCTGCGGGATCTCCGCGAGCCACGCGTTGTATTCGTCGGAATACTCCTGCGGTGCGGGTGTGAGGAGCTTGATCACCGACCCCAGCGAGCGCTCGGGGCTCAGAACCGGGCGCATGTCGGAACCATGCCGCGCCGCATCGCGGAACCGGCGCGAATAATCATGCCGCAGCAGCGCATCCACCCGCTCGCAGTCGGCTTTGAAGTCCGAAATGTAAACCGGTCCGTGGATGATCGCGTCCGAAATGGATTTCGAAATCTCCGACTTCCCGCCGCCGGAAACCGTGCAGGGCTTGTGGCAGAACAATGCATCCGCCCGCGTGCCGACGAGCCTCCAGCGCTTGCCCCCATCGCTTCGGCGGAGCGAAATCCGGTAGCCGGAAGGTCGCACATAAACATGCCGGGGCAGCAGCTTCAGCGAATGGGAGCCGCCGTCCGGATTCGTCCAGGAAACACAAAGCCCCGCCAGGCTCGCACGCGCCTCCTCCGGGATGTAGACGACCTCCAGAAACTTCCTATCCACCGCGTAGCCGCCCGGCCGCGCCTCCATCAAATCCGGGAAAAGCCGCAGCGCTTCCCCGAGCGAATGCCCGCGGCTCCGCACATGGAGCGACCCGTCGAATTCCTCCCCAAGATCGTAGCTTGGGAAAACCAGCGCGCCGCCCGCATGCTCCTCCTCGCAGCGCCCGAGCAGGTTTGCCGCGAAGCTGATCTGCGTCTTCACCTCCTTCTTACAATACCCGAAATAGTTGTCCGCGATCATTGTGACGACCACGCCGGACGCGTTCCGCGCCGTGAGCTTGAACGCCGAGCCGCCGTTGTAGAGTTCGTCCTCGGTTTTCCAGCACATCCCGTCGCGCCGCTGACGCTCCGTCGCCTGGTCCCAGTGCGGCAATCCCGCCGCGACCTTCGTCACGGAAGTCAGGTGCGGCGCAAGGATCACGCAGCCCGTGTGCCCGCTCCAATGCGCGGCATCGAGACCGGCGTCGTTTTGCGGCAGGAACGGGTCGCCCGCATTGCCGAAAATGCTCTCGACGAAATCCAGATTGCTCACCATCCCGCCGGGCGCGAAGAACCGCACCTCCATTGTCTTCTCGTCGGTGAATCCCTGCACCGCCGGGCACACTTTCGGCCGCAACAGCAGCGAGACAAAACACTCCGCCTGCCGCACCGCCCCCGAAGTGAACGGCAACCGCATCAGCTCCGGTGGCGGCTGCAGAGCGAATTCCAGCATCCGCGCGTAGGTCCCGGCCGGCACCGCCTTTTTGTCATCGGGGATTGGCAAGCCGCCTTCCGCCACATGGAAGACACCCTGCGTCGTGCGCCGGTCCTTCGCAGGATTGTGCAGCACGCCCTGCCACACGCGGTAGCTGCTGAGGATTTCCGATTGGAATTTATCGCCATTGCAAGGCAGCGACAAAGCCCGCGCGATCCCGTGCCGGTCGAGGATCAGCGTCTGCGCCGGCAGCCGCGGCGTTTTCCCGGTGGCGTAAAGATACTCGTCGAGGAAACGCTGAATCCGCCAATCCGCCGGGCACTGGTAGTCCGCGAGTAACCGCGCGGTCTCGCGGCTGTGCGCCAGCATCGACTCCGCGAGGTTCCGGAAAACCGGGTCAGCGTCCGCGCCATCCACCGTCGGACACCCGATCGCGGCGAGTTTCAGGTTGATGTAGGTCCGCATCCGGGAGTCCTCCGCCTCCGACTGGGCGTCCAGCCCGATGCGATCGTTGTTGGTGTCCATGTGTTTTCTCCTGGGTGGTTGTGGAATGTGGCGGTGCCAAAACGCAGGACCCGCCTAGTGGCGAAAGCTTGTGCAACTACCCGCGCAGGTCAAGAAAACCGGCCCCCCGGATTTTTGCGGAATCGGCGCAGTCTTTTGGTTGCAATGCCGGTGCCGGTTGGCATGATGCGCGTCCCCGCCAGCCAACCACCACTTACTGACATGGGCAAAAATTCCTCCAGACTCCTGCTCGCAGCCGGCTTGGCTTTCCTTGCCGCCTGCTCGGGCGGTTCACAAGTGAACCCCTCCATCATCTCCGCCGCCACATCACGCGGCGTCGCGCCATCGACCACCTCGAAGATGTCGAATGCCCAATCCCTCGCATTCGGTGACATCCTGAATCTCGTCTCCAAGGGCGTCCCCGATGCAACAATCGAAGCCTACCTCGCCAGCACGCGCCAGGTCTGCCGCTTCTCGACGGAGCAGATTTCCGAACTCCGCTCCGCCGGCGCCTCGCAGGCACTCCTCTCCTACCTCGGCGACACTTCCGGATTCTACGACCCACGCCAACCCGCACCCGGCGCCATCGCGCGCAAGGCTGCCTCCGGACCCGCGGGCCAATACATGAACACGCGCGGTTACCAGAACCAGCAACCATTCGCCTACAACGAACCCGCCATCGACGGATTTTACGACTCCGGCTACGAGGAGTCGCTCTATAGTCCGTTCTCGTTCAACTAACCCCCGCTTATGGGCGCGCCGTTTTGGCAGAGACGGCTGCCCTTCGCGGGACTCATGGGTTCCGCAGCCGCAGGCATACTCGCCGCGGTATTCACCTCCGCCGGCAGTGGAGTTTTCCTCGCCGCGTTCGGCATGTCGCTCACCGTGTGGCTCGTCCGGCGAAACCCATTGTGGATTTACGCCACCACAGCCGCCGCCTTCGCCGTCCTGCAAATCTGGCAAACCCGCGAATCCCCAGCCGCCGCACTCGCCGCCTTGATTGGAGAAAAAACCCTCCCCGCCGAAGCCGTCGGCACCATCATCGGTGAACCCACGGACTTGGGAGCGAAAAAAATGCGCTTCCGCCTGCGGCTCGAATCCCTCTCCGTCGACGGCCAAGCCATGCAGGCCGCGTGCGATGTGCAGGCTGTGATACCGAAATCGGCTGTCGCCCCTGGCGACACCGTCCGCCTCGCCGGTTCCATCCAGCGCATCAACGCCCCGCGCAACCCGGCGCAATTCGATGCACGCCGCGTCATGGCACAGCGGGGACTCACTTGCGAACTCACCATCCGCTCTACCGCGGATATCGCGATCCTTCGCCCAGGTTCCGATTTCTCGCTTCCGCGGATTGCCTCACGCTGCAGGGAATGGATGGAGCAAATCCTGCGCCTCGGAATTTCCGACCAGGTCCTCGAGTGCGACCTCATCGCCGGACTCGTGCTCGGGACGACTGCGGACATTCCAGAAAACCTCCAAAATCGCTTCCGCCGCACGGGCACATACCACCTTTTTTCCGTGTCCGGCCTCCATGTCGGGATGCTCGCCGTCATCCTTTGGCAAATCCTGCGCCTCGCCCAGACCGGACGCCGCACCGCCGTCGCCATCATCATCCCGGCACTGTTTTTCTACGCGCTCGTGACCGGCTGGAAACCTGCAAGCGTCCGCGCCGCCACGATGTGCGCGGTTTTCCTCGCGGGCATGGCAGTATCCCGCCAGCAGGTGCCGCTGAATTCGCTCTGCGCCGCGGGCTTCGCGATCCTCGTCCAATCCACAGGCGAGTTGTTCAACCCGGGATTCCAACTCTCATTCCTCGTCGTCGCCGCGATTCTCGTGTTCGAACGCCCGCTCCGCGACGCCATCCGCACGCGCCTCCGCACAGACCCGTTCATCCCCGTGCAAATCCGCAACCACCGAGAACGGGCCGTGGACACATCGGGAAAATGGGGCGCAGAACTCCTCGCAGTCTCCGTCGCCGCATGGTTGGGCTCGCTGCCGCTCACCATCCTGTTTTTCGGAATCGTTTCCCTTTCCGCCCTGCTCGCGAACCCGATCGTCGTCCCGATTTCCTTCCTCATCATGGCGACATCGATGGGATCGCTCGGCGCCGGACTCGCCGCACCTTGGCTCTCCGAAATCCTCAACAACGCGAACCTCGCGCTCGTCAAAATCCTTGTCGCTCTCATCAACGCGATTTCCTCATTACCCTTCGCCTACATCCCCGTCGCACCACTCCCCGCTCCGCCGCCGGAAGTCGTGGTCTTCGATTTCGGTCCCGGCGCGGGCGCCGCGATCCGCTCACAAGACTCCGTCTGGCTGATCGACTGCGGCTCCGCATGGGATTTCCAAAATACGGTCGCCCCCTGGCTGCGGCAGGCGGGCAAAACCTCGCCGGACGGTCTTGTGCTCACGCACGGCGATGCCGACCACATCGGCGGCGCCACCGAACTCGTCCCACACGACCATCCCGGCATCCTCATCGACTCCCCGCTCGCGGACCGCGCCCGCTACCGCAAAAACCTGCACGCCGCGCTCGCCGCCGCGGGACTCCCGAAATCCCTCCACGCCGCAGGCGACTCGGTGGACATCGCTCCGAATGCCAGCATACATTTCCTCCACCCGCCGCCGGGCCTCGAAGCCCGCATCTCGGACGACAAGGTCCTCGCCGCACGGCTCGACATCGAAGGCGTCCGCATCCTGTTCCTCTCAGACGCTGGTCCGTCCACCGCGCAATGGCTTCTCGAAAACCAGCACACGGATATTCCCGCCGACATCCTCGTCGTCGGACGCCACAAATCCCGCATCATGCCGGACGGCGGTTTCCTGCGCGCTGTGAACCCTTCGCTCGCCATCGCCTCCGCCGCCGAATTTCCGAACAACGAACCCGTGCCGCCGGAGTGGGCTGATTTGGTCCGTTCGCTCGGCATCCGCCTCTTCAGCCAGGACGAGACCGGTGCCGTCACGATCCGCCCAGCCGCCGGTTCCTACACCGCCACAGGGTTCATGGACGCCTCGGAATTCCGCGGACCACCCCGCTGAATCACCCGATCACCACGCGCGCGCCCTCGGGCACGAGGTCGAACAATTCCACAATGTCCGCATTCCGCATCCGCACACATCCGTGGCTCGCAGGCGTGCCGATCAGATCCTCCCGGTTCGTTCCGTGGAAATAAATATACCGCTCCTTCGTGTTCGCATTCGCCGGGTCCGCGCCGCCCAGCCACAGGATACGCGTGAGAATCCGGTCCTCCTCCCCGCCGGGCCCAGACACCAACCCGGTCGGCTGCCGGCTTTTGAATTCCGCCCAAGCCGGCGCGCCCGCCCCGATTTTCTCGGACACGAAAAAATTCCCCGTCGGCGTCCGGTTGCTGCCGGCTTCCGTCCCCAGACCGAACCGCGAGGTCGAGACCGCCCACTCGCGCTCCACAGCCTCCCCCCGAACCAGCGAAACAACCTGCCGCGCGACATCCACGCGCAACTCCGGGTTTTCCCGGGATTGCCCCGGCTGCCGTTCCGTTGACATATTCGCACTATGCCAAATCCAAAACGGGTCGCAATCGTCGGGGCCTCGGGAGCCGTCGGGGTTGAAATGCTGCGTGTCATGGAGCGCCGGAACTTCCCGGTCGCCTCGCTCCGCCTGCTCGCCTCTCCGCGCTCGGCGGGCAGCACGCTCGAATTCCGCGGCGAGGAACACACGATCCAACCCCTCGGTGCGGACTCATTCCACGGGATCGATATCGCCCTCTTCAGCGCGGGCGGCGACATCTCCCGCACACACGCCCGCAACGCCGTGGATTGCGGCGCCATCGTGGTGGATAATTCCTCCGCCTTCCGCATGTCGCCGGAGGTCCCGCTCGTCGTCCCCGAAATCAACGGCGCCGATGCCAAAAACCACCGCGGCATCATCGCGAACCCGAACTGCACCACCGCCATCACGCTCATGGCGCTGCACCCGCTCCACCACGCATTCGGCGTGCGCCGCATTTTCGCCTCGAGCTACCAGGCGGTCTCCGGAGCCGGCGCCCGCGCGATCGCCGAACTCCGCAGCCAGGTCGAGGCACTCGCGAAACACCACCCGGTCCACAAGGAAATCTTCCCGCACCAAATCGCCTTCAATGTCATCCCACAGGTCGATGCCTTCCTCGAGTCGGGCTACACAAAAGAGGAAATGAAAATGGAGAACGAGGGGCGCCGCATCATGCACCTCCCGTCGTTCAAGGCATCCGTCACCTGCGTCCGCGTGCCGGTTTACCGCGCGCACTCGGTCGCCCTTAGCGCCGAGTTTGAAAAACCCGTCTCGCTCGACGCGGCGAAATCCGCCCTCCGGTCCGCGCCCGGCCTGCGCTTCCTGGAGGAAGGCTACCCGATGCCGCTCGACGCCGCAGGGCACGACGATTGCTTCGCCGGACGCCTCCGCATCGACTGCGCGATGGAAAACGGACTCGCCCTCTGGGTCTGCGGCGACCAGTTGCTGAAAGGCGCGGCGCTCAACGCGGTCCAAATCGCCGAACTCCTCTGAAAATGCCACTGCCCCTGGAGGATTCCTTCGCCGACATCGTCGGCAAGGCGCGAAGGGGGTTGCACAAACCATCCGCACCGCTCCCGCAGGAGGAAAATGCCATCCGCGCGCTGGCCGCGGACCTCGGGATGAATCCCGACGCCCTGCTCGCGAGCGCCCGTGGTTCATGGCAGCCGGATCCCGTCCGCGCCATTCCGGGACTCCACATGTTCACAACTCCGTTCGGCGACCTGCAGGTGAACAGCTACGCGATTTCCGATCCCGCCACAGGCGCCGCCGCAGCCATCGACACCGGCTCGGATTGCTCGGACCTCCTCGCCCTCGGCCTGCGCATCGAAAAAATCTTCATCACGCACACCCACGGCGACCACATCTTCGACCTCGACCGCCTCGTCGAAAAAACCGGCGCCGAAGCCCTCGCTGGATTCCGCGAGCCACTCGAAGGCGCATCGCTAGTCCAAGACCACGCGGTTTTACAAATCGGCAGCCTCCGCATCGAAGCCATCCCCACGCCCGGCCATGCACCCGGCGGCATCACATGGTTTGCCACCGGTCTGGCGCACCCGGTTGCGTTCACAGGCGACGCCCTCTTCGCCGGTTCGATGGGCGGCGCCGACTCCCACTGGCAGGCAGCGCTCGATTCCCTCCGTTTGAAAATCCTCGCACTCCCGGACGACACCATTCTCTGCCCCGGCCACGGCCCCCTCACCACGGTCGCCTGGGAGAAAAAACACAACCCCTTCGCCTGACCGTCAGGCGTTTCGCACCGCGAGGCGGTCGTGCCACGGCTCCGCGATTTCCTGCAGGAGCGACTTCGCCACCGGCGGCTTCATCGCCGGAAACCGCGACAACAGCCGTGCGAGCAATCCCGCCGCATGCGCTGCCGCAAAACTGCTCCCGGTTTTCACGGCGGTCGCCCCATCCTTCCACGGCACTTCGATCTCCACGCCTCGTGCGGCGAATTCCACCAAGTGCCCCCCGCGCGGGTCCTGCCGAAAAAACAAATCACCGTCCCGTGTGTCCGCCATGTTCACCGTCACCACGCTCGGGAACGCCCCCGGCCATTCGGGCACGCGGTAGAAGAGATTATTACACGGGCAAACCACATGCGCCCCGCGCGCATACGCCGCATCGACCCAATCCTTGAAAAGCGGGAACGACTCCGCCACCGCGACCGACCCGAACGCACACAGCAAAACATTGTAGCCGCGCGCCACCGCCAGCAGCGCCGCTGCGCGGACCGCCTCTGGGGTGGCTCCACCATCCGCGCCGAGGACGCGGAACCCGCCGATCTGGGCTCTCGGCGCCGCACGCAACACCAGCGCGGCCATCGCCGTCCCGTGCCCGTTCGCGTCGCTCCCCCTGCCCGCCATGCGCACTCCCGCGCCGTCGAATGCCAAATCGTCGACCAACCGGACCCCGCGCAGCGCCGGATGCGGCAGCTCGATGCCGGAATCCAGCACCGCCACTCGGATCCCTTCGCCGGTCCCGCTCCGGAGAGCCTCCGCCGCCTCGTCGTGCGCGGGGAATTGGGAAAACCGCCCCATCAGCGCGGAGCCAATCCGGTCAACCGGTAAAGCCTCAACCCGAACGCCCGCCCCTCGCTGTCGAGCGTTCCCGCACAGGCGAATTGGAATTTCGGCCCCTTTTCCAGCGCCGCAAAATCCGCGAACCGCTCGGTTGCATGCACGGCGCCCGGCGGCAGCCGTTCCGCCCATCCGCGCAATTCCAATGCGGCGCGCCCCTCGTGCGCGTAGGCGTTCAGCAGCGGGTTCACCACCCGCTGCACCGCGGAAAAATGAAGGCACATCGAAAAATCCACAGCCAGCCCGGCCTCCCCCGCCCGCGCGCGCAGGAGGTCCATCAGCCCGAGCGAACACGCACCCGCCTCGCCCAAAGAATCCCAGAAAAACACATACGAACCGAACGCCCCCTCGCACGCCGGCGCCCCGTCCCGCGCCGCGAGGAAATCCGCTGCCGCGCCGAAGACCACCAAATCCAGTGCCGCGAAATCCGCCTCGCGCAGATTGGAGTAGCCCGCCACATGCAAACCCAGCATGGCCCGAACCTCCGATTTCGCACGCCCCGGGTGCGCGGCGTGAACCGAGGCAAATGCACGCCCGGCCGGAACCGACGGACCCGGGCGCCGAACCTTCTCCGCGCCGGACGGGTCGAGGATGCCCACATCCACGCCGCCCCGCAACCAGCGCGCCACCGCACCGGCCGTCGCCGTTCCGGGTTTGCCATCCCACACCGCGAGCGCCCGCAGCGGCAGTTCCCAAGCCGACGCCAGAGCGGACGCGCGCGCCCACAACATCCGGCTGCAGAATTCGAACGCCGCATCGCAATCCGACGGCACCTGACTGTCGACGACCTCGACCGATGTCGAAGCATCGAGCGCCTGATCGAACGCCACCGCCCACTCCGCTCCGCAATCCATCACGCTCGCCTTCAAAAAATCCGCGCGCGGGAACGGCAGCACGATGTGCGTCTCGATTCCCGCAGCCGCCGCGCATTCGAGAAAAAGCAAATCCGCACCCGCCGCCGCCGAACAAAACACAGCCCGAACCCCATTGTCCGAAAACCACTGCGCGATCCGCGCCCGCACATCCGGCACCGCATCGGCGGGGAACCGCCGCGCCGCACCCGCCACATCCATACGGTGCCCCTCGCAAACCACCACCGCGCCGCCGCCGAAACTCCCCTCCAACACCGCCGCATCGCCAAGAAGTTTCCCGCAAAGCCAGCGGCACTGCCGCTTCATGGACGCCACATCCGCCGCACGCCCCGCCCCGAGTTCCGCCGCACGCGCGTAAATTTCCCGCGCCGCCTCCGCGCCGTCCAGAATGAGCCGTGCCTCCGCCTCCGTCGCGCAATCCCAAAACGCATCCCCCTGCCCCGGTCCCGCCAAAACGGCACGCGCCAATTCCGCCGCCGCGCCCCGCTCGCCGAGGACGGCCGAAAGCGCGGCCGCATTGATCCCGCAATACGCATCCCCGCCCACCGCGAAGCCCTCCCCGTAAAAATCGCACGCCTTTCGCAAGAGCGCCGCCGCCTCCGCCCCAGATGCCGCCGCCGCGAGGTCCTTGTGCACCCGACCGAGCATTCCGAGAGTTTCGGCATCGGGAGGAAAACCCTCCCTCAATTCCTCCAACACACCCATCGCCTCCCGCGGCGAACCCGACCGCGCCAGCGCGAGCGCGAATTGCCTTTTGAGCCCCGCCGCAGCCCCGCCCTTTTCCAGCGCGGACTGCGCCATCGCGATCGCGAGCAGGTGCTCGCCGCGGCGGTTCGCCTCCGCCACCCGCGCCTCCATGCTGTCTGCGCCGGCGCCTATTCCCCGTCCTCCGCGTTCAGCATGGCCGCCAGCGCGGCCAATTCCTCCGGCGAAGAGGAAACCGCGCGGCACAATTCCTCGATCTCCGCCGGGCTGCACTCGCCCCGCGCAAACCGCGCCAACCCTTCGCGCAAGCCGGGCGGATACTCCCCCGAGCGCGCCGTGACGCGCCCCGAAAATTCCCGCCGCAACGCCGCAAAGGCTGCGTCCCATTGTTCGTCGGTCCCCACACCCTTTAACGCGCCGCCCGCGTTTTCTTGCGAAAAATTATCGGCAATAGAGTTCATCGTCCCCGCACAGTGCACAAATTTCCTCCCATCCGAGCCGCAGCCCCGGCTCCTCCAGTTCGATCGCCCGCAGCACGCGGCGATGCACATCCGCGCGGATCCGCGCCAGCAACCGCGACATCGCCGGCGCTCCGCATCGCCATGCCACACACAGTTTTTTTTGGGAAACCCCGAACCCGTGCCGCAGCCACAATAAAACCCGCTCCTGGTGCGGCAGGGATTCCAACGCGGTCCGCAGAGCCCTCCGCACGATTGCCGACAAAGCCGCATCACCATCTGCCGCGTTGTGGAACGGGTGTTCGGCACCCGGCAAAGCCGCAATAGCCATGCGCCGGCGCGCGGAAACCATCCGGTTGATCGCCACCCGCAGCAGCCACGCATCCATTGCACAGCGCCCGTGGAATTTCGCCAGCAGGCTCTCCCCGCCCGGCCGCAGGCAATCCGCGATCACCTGCTCCGCCACCTCCTCCGCCACCACCTCCGTCGCTCCCCGGCCTCTTAACGAGGCGACCATCCGCGACATCACTTCACCCCGGCTCTCCAAGAGAATTTCCGTTCGCGAAGTAAGAATGTCCGAAGCGCAGGGCGATTTCTCTAAAACCATCGGGAGGTGAGTAGGGGAAGGTATTAATCCCGGCACGCCCAGCGTCCGCAAGAAAAACCTCACGCTGGCCACCTCACGCTTTAGACCACCCCCATCAAGCGCTCCCGCTCCTCCTTCTCCAAAAACGCAATCTCCCACGCGTTCCGCAACGCCTGCGCAATCTGCGCCTCCGTCAACCCGGCCGCCGGCGCCGCCACATCCAATTCATGTTTCAAATCGATCCCGCTAATCGACGGGTCGTCCGTGTTGATCGTTGCCAGCAAGCCCTCGTCCAAAAACCGCCGCAGCGGATGCTCCGCATAGTCCCGCACCGTGCTCGTCTGCACATTGCTCGTCAGGTTCGCCTCGATCCCGATGCCGCGCGCGCGCAGCATCTCCATCACCGCCGGATCGTCCACCGCCCGCACCGCGTGCCCGATCCGCTCGGCGCCGAGCAGATCCACCGCCGACACGATGCTCCGCGCCCCGGCCGCCTCGCCTGCGTGGACCGTCACCCGCCACCCCGCATCGCGCCCGGTTTTAAAATGCTCC
>JBMOIA010000016.1:0-12627 GCA_049317565.1 Terrimicrobiaceae bacterium
TCAGGCGATCTGGAAGAGGGCGGGGACGGCCTCGAGGTAGAGCGGGGTGCGCTGGCGGCGGTTTTCCTCGATGCGGCGGAGATAGAAATCGAGCGCTTCGTCGGGGATGCCGGAGATGCGGGCTTTTGTGAATTCGTCCACGGCCTTGTCCCATTGGCGGTCGCGGAAGTGGAGGACGCCGGTCCAGAAGTGGTCGCGGCTGCGTTCGCGTTCGGGGGAGAGGCCGTGTTTGGCGGCGAGGATTTCGTAGATTTCCACGCGGCGGCGGCGGGCGGCGACTTTGAGGATTTCAATGGGGCGGACTTCGATGGATTCGGCTGCGGGGGTGTAGGTGTCGGGTCCGATGAGGATGCGGGATCCGTAGATGGAACTGGCGCTGCAGAGGCGGCGGGCGAAATCCACGGCGGGTCCGGCGACGCTGTAGCTGCCGAGGCGGGTGCCGCCGAAGACGCCGGCGATGATGTCGCCGGAATCAATGGCCATGCGGACATCGAGGCGGCGCTGCCATTTTGAGTCGCATTCCTTGTTGAGTTCGTCGAGGCGGGCGGCGAGGTCGATGGCGGCGCGGCAGGCGCGCACGGCGTGGCGTTCGTCCGGCAGGGGGGCGCCGAAGACGACGCGGATGCACTCGCCGTTGCACTCGTCAAGGTAGCCGCCGGATTCGACGAGGTAGTCGGAGGCGGTGCGGAGATAGAGGTTCGTGATGGCGGTGTAGGCCTCGGGCGGGAGAAGTTCCATGAGTTCGGCGTGGTTTTGCACGGCGACGACGAGGACGGAGGCGTTGACGACCTTGCCGGGGAATTCGGCAGGGGAGGGGGAGGTGATGAGAGCATCGAGCGGGGCACGGGGCAGGCGCTGGCCGAAGAGGCGCTCGAGGGTTTGTTTGCGCGCGCCGTATTTGGTTTTCAGCCACAGCGTGCCGAGGGCGAAGCTGAGGATGGTGCCGAGCAGCGGGAGTGCGGGCGGGAAAAATTTCCCGTGGAGGGAGAGGACGAATGTCCAGGAGCAGAGCAGAGCCACCGAGGCCGCGGCGAAAAGCAGACGGAGCGCGGGGCGGCTGGTGTCCACCATCACAAACGCGGTGCCGAATGCGAAAACGAGCATGGTGAGCCAGGCGGGGGAGGGGATGGGGCGGCCATCGGCAGGGATGCCGGAGAACTTGTAGGCGGCGGCGTCGAGGAGCGGGGCGATGCCGGCTGCGAGCAACAGGAGGGCGAGTGCGGTGGAAACCGCGCCGAGGATTGCGCCGGCCTTAAGGGTTCTCATTGTCTTTTGTGCGGTAGGATGCCACGACCCATTGGCTGAGCACGCGGTCGGGGGCTTCCACCGCCTCTGCGGGGACAACGAATTCCGACTGCCCGCTGTTGCGCCGGACGAGGCCGAGGCCGAATTGATAATCCTTGAACAGGGATTCGCACAAGCCGCGAGCGGGGATGTTTTTTTCGAAGGCGAGACGGAGGATGGCCTCCTCGGCGGCGGGATCGAAGCGGAAGGTCAAGCCGTGGCTCTCGCCGAATTCGGCGGCGAACGAGGCGATGGCCTCTCGCTGGGCGCGGCGGGTCTCTTCTTCGCCGGCGCGGAGGAGCTCGGAAATGGTGGCTTGGGGGTTCTCAAGGACGGCTGGGGTGATTTCGAGCGAGCGAACGCCGGCGCCGGGGAGTTCGTATTTGAAGTCGCGCAGGAGTTTTTCGCAAACGGTGACGAGGCCGCGGGCGCCGGTGCTCTCGGCGGCGGCAAGGTGGGCGATGCGGCGCAGGGCGGAATCGGAAAAGACGGCCTCGATGCCATAGGCGCGGAAGGCGCGTTCGTATTGGCGGACGAGGCTGCCTTCGGAATTTTTCAGGATGTCGTGCAGGTCCTGCTCGGTGAGGGCTTCGCAAACGACACGCACCGGGAGGCGGCCGATGAATTCGGGCTCGAGGCCGTAGTCCACGAAATCACTTGTGCCCGCGAGGCGGAGCAGGTCGGCCGGCGCGGTGGCGGCGGAGGCGGGGTCGGCACCGAAACCGATGCCGGATTTTTTCAGGCGGCGGGAGACGACGGCGGGGAGCTTGTCGAACGCGCCGGAGACGATGAAGAGGATGTGGCGGGTGTTGATGGACTCGCGCGAAACCTTGCCGCGTTTCTGGAATTCGAGTGCGGCCTGGATTTGGGATTGGAGGTCGTTGCCGCCGCGCAGGGGGACCTCGGTTTCCTCCATGAGCTTGAGGAGGGTCGTCTGAACGCCGCGGCCGCTGACATCGCGCCCGACGGCCTCCGGGGCGGAGGCGATTTTGTCGATTTCGTCGATGTAGATGATGCCGTATTGGGCGAGGGCGGCATTGCCGTCCGCCTTCTGAACGAGTTCCCGCACGAGGTCGTCCACATCGCCGCCGACATAGCCGGTCTCGCTGAACTTCGTGGCATCGGCTTTGACGAACGGGACGCCGACGAGTTCGGCGACATGTTTAACGAGATAGGTTTTGCCGACGCCCGTGGGGCCGGCGAGGAGGACATTCTGCTTCGCGTATTCGAGGGGGCCGGCGGCGGGGTCGCGCGAGGCCATGAGGCGGGCGTTGTGGTAGTGGTCGCAGACCGCGATGCCGAGAACCTTCTTCGCCTCGTCCTGGCGGATGACAAAGCGGTCGAGGTGTTTTTTTATGTCTCGAGGGGTGAGTTGGAATGAGGCGATGGAATCCGGTATGCCTTCGGATTTGGCGGGCGGGGCGGCTGGGGGTTCGGGCGAGCCGCTCGGGGCGGCGAAGGTGGCGCGGAGGAGTTCTTGCAGGCGGCGCTGCATTTGCTCCGGGGTGGGGATGTTCGATTCGCCCATGAGGTAGATTTATCCGCGAATGCCAGGCGCGGCGCAAGGGCGGGCGGGTGGATTGGTTGGTTCTCGTATCGTAGATACGCTTGCAATGCTTGCATTTTACATGTAATCCGCAATTACAAATGGCGGAAATCGAAAGACAACTTGTGCTCCCGCAGCTCTCTGCGGAAACATTTTTTCTTTGGGGGGCGCGGCAGTCCGGCAAGAGCACCTTGTTGCGCAAAAGCTATCCCGGGGTTCCGTGGATCGACCTGCTCAAGGCGGATGTGCTGAGGCGGTATGCTACGAATCCCGAGTTGTTGCGGCAGGAATTGGAGCAGAGCGGGGAACCGTTTGTGGTGATTGATGAAATCCAGAAAGTGCCGGCGTTGCTTGATGAAGTCCATTGGTTGCACGAGAATCGTGGAGTCAACTTCGCGCTGTGCGGGTCGAGCGCGCGAAAGCTTCGACGCGGGCATGGGAACTTGCTTGGCGGGCGGGCGGCGCGCCTTTCGCTTTTTGGCTTTTCGGCCGCCGAACTCGGTGTGGATTTTGATTTGGACCGGATGCTTAATCATGGCGGATTGCCGCGCATTTACTTTTCGGAAAAGCCCGGCCGGCTACTGAACGCCTATGTTTCCGACTATCTGAAAGAAGAAGTGATGGCGGAGGGATTGGTGCGGAACCTGCCGCCGTTTTCAAATTTTCTGAACGCCGCGGCCCTTTGCGACACGGAGCAGGTGAATTTCACGAACATCTCGCGCGAGCTTGGGGTGTCGCGCGAAACGGTGCGTGGCTATTTCGGGATTCTGGCGGACACGCTGATCGGCGAATTTCTGCCGCCGTTCCGGCTAAGGCCGAAGCGGCGGGTGGCTGCGGCCGACAAGTTTTATTTCTCGGATGTCGGAGTCGTGAACTTTCTCGCGCAGCGCGGCAGGGTCTCACCGGGATCGGAATTGTATGGCAAGGCCTTCGAGAACTGGATTCTCCACGAGCTGCGCTGTTACGACGCCTACCGCGAGCGTTTTGCACGGTTTTCTTTTTGGAGGCTGAGCAGCGGGATCGAGGTTGATTTCATCGTCAACACGCTCGAGTGCGCGATTGAATCGAAATCCACGAGCCGCGTGCGCGAAGATGATCTCAAAGGTCTGCGCGAACTTCGCGAAGAATACCCCAAAGCGGGCAGGCGGATTATGGTTTGCCGCGAGCCCGGCGCTCGCCGCACGAGCGACGGGATTGAAATCCTGGGAGTTGACAGTTTCATCGCCAAGCTGTGGGGAGGAGAGTTGTTCTGAGACCGGGGGATTGGAAATTGACACTGCGGCGGATTGGGAAAGTCTGGCTTGATGGATGGCGGTGAACGACAGCGGTTGCTTGCGCTCCACGCGGAGGCCATGGCGAATTACAGGGGAGGGTGCCGCGCGCCGGAGGCGGTTGTTTCGGAAGATGGTTTAAGGTTCCTCGGCGCGTGCGGGCTCGATGCGCAGTGTCTTTACGACTACGCTGACGACGCAGTGCGCTACGGCGAGCCTCTTGCGGAGACATTTGCCGAGGTGGCGGAAATCCGAATCGCTGAATTTCGGGAGGTTTTTGGCGGGAAAACGGTGGGGCTGCCGCATGCGGAGGCCGAATTGCCGCCCAAGGCCGCGGAGTTCGGTGGCGTGCCGTGGCTGCCGCGCATCATTCGCAAGGCGCAGCATTTCCTCGAGGGTCGCATGCCCGTAGACATCATGTATGGGTGCAGCGGGGACCGGGCGTTCCTGAAAAAATTCGGCGCGACGCTGCCGGGGTTCCTGCGTCTCGTGCGCGAGACCGGTGGCGATCCGGCGGCGGTGTTGGCTGCGATCCGCAAGGCATGAGCGGGGAGGCTGGAGTTTGGTTGGTGTGCCCGCGATGCCATGCGGGGTGCAGGGACCGCGAACTCGGTCCACGGGAATTTCTCATTTGCTCGCGCTGTGGCGAGGAGTTGAAAGGCACGGGCGGCATGGCGGCGATGCAGTGCGCGTGGGCGTTTTCGCTCGCCGGTCTGGTGCTCACGGTTCTGGCGAATGTTTATCCCGTGATGAGCTTCGATGTGGCGGGCAACTCGCAGGACAATTTGATTTTTACGGGTGTGGAGGGTCTGTGGACCCAGGGATACAAGACGATCGCGGCGCTGGTGTTTTTTTCGGCGATCGCCGCGCCGGCGGCTTACCTCGCGCTGGTTTTTTGTATTTGCGCCGTGTGCTGCCTCGGTTTGCCCAGACGGGCCGCCGCGGTGCCTCTGCTGAGGTTGGCGGGGATTTTGGAGAGTTGGAACCTGATGCCGGTTTTTGCCATTGCGTGCGTGGTGTCGGTCGTGAAGCTCGACTCGCTCGGTTCGGTGACCTGGGAGTCCGGCGCACTGTGGGTGGGGCTGCTTGCCCTGTGCACGCTGCTGACGATGCACCTCTTCAACAAACGCCACGCGCTGGTCGTGCTCGCAGGAAAATGACGGACGCGCTGCGGTTGGAACTTTCGAGGGCGCTGTTGGTGGCGGGATTCATTCTCTACCTGCCGGCCAACATTTTTCCTGTGATGACCATCACGATCACGGGTGATGTCGAGCCACTGACGGTGATGGGCGGGGTGCGGGAGCTTTACCACACGGGGCTGTTGCCGGTGGCAGGGATTGTTTTTCTGGCGAGTGTCGTTCTGCCGCTGGTGAAAATGCTGGCGGCCGCTTGGATCCTCGCGCTTCACGGGAGCGGGCGTGATCAGGCGCGGCGGATGGCGGTGCACCGGTTTTTGGTGAGGATCGGGACCTGGGCGATGATCGACATTTTTCTTCTCTCGGTGCTCACGGCGGTGGGGCAGTTGGGCATTCTCGCGAGCGTGCGTGCGGAGATCGGGGCCGTGTATTATGCCGCGATGATCATTTGCGTGCTGTTCGCGGTGGATGTTTACAAGCCCCACATGATCTGGCAGGAAGCGGCGTCCGAAGCGAAATGAGCGACATCCCGCAAAACCCTCCCCCGACCGACCACGGCGTGGTGGTGAAGAAAGCCAAACAGGGCGTGGTGTGGGTTTGGATTTTTCCCGTGCTCGCCATCGCCGCCGCTGCGTGGCTGTTCTTCAATCAATGGTCGTCCCGCGGGCCATTAGTGGAAGTTGTTTTCGAAACCGCCCCGGGAATTGTGGCCGGGAAGACAAAACTCATCTACCGCGGATTGGAGTCGGGCACGGTGGAGAGCGTGCGACTCGACGAGAAATTATCGCATGTCGTGGTTTCGGTGCGGCTGGAGGCTTTCGCCGAGGATCTGGCGGTTTCGGGAACGGATTTTTGGATCGAACGACCGGTGGTTTCGATCACCGAACTGACGGGACTGGAATCCATCATCCAGGGTAATTCGATCCATGCGCGCACTAACGGCGGCAAGCCCCAGACGCGCTTCGCGGGGCTCTCCGAAGCGCCGCTGATTCCGACGAAGCCCGGCGTGCTGACCGTGCAACTTGATGGCGAGAGCATCCCGTTCCTCGAGCGCGGGGCGCCGGTTTACCACCGCGGGGTTCAGGTCGGCTTGGTTCGCGCGAAGCAATTCAACGCCGAAGGTCGTCCGCAGCTCACGGTGGTGGTGGACGAAAAATTCCGCTGGACCGTGCGCGACAAATCCCGGTTCTGGGTCCAGCCCGCGACGGCTGTGAAGCTCGGCCAGCATGGGTTTCAATTCGATGTGGCAGGTGTCGCGGCGCTGGTTTCCGGGGGTGTGGCTTTCGACCATTTCGACCTGGAGGGTGGGCCTTCGCAGGATGGAGCACGATTTGCCTTGAGCGCCAGCGAGGCTTCGGCGCGCGCGAGCGGGAGGGCATTTGCGGTCGATTTCGACGATGGGGGTGGACTGCTTGCGGGCCAAACCCAAGTGTGCTTGTTCGGAATTCCCGTCGGCATCGTGGAGTCGGTAGAGCCGGTGCCGGCTGCGACCGCCGTTCGGGCAATGGTTCGCCTGCAGCCCGAATACGAGCAGCTCGCGGCGGGGAATTCCGGATTCACGCTCATCAGGCCCCGCATCTCGCTCGAAGGTGTGAGCGGGCTCGAAACGCTGGTGACCGGTGTTTACATCGCCCTCGAACCGGGGTCCGACGGTCCGCTCCCCGAGGCGTTCTCCGGCCGGACAATCAGCGACGAGGAGTGGGACCGATTGCAGGCTGAGAGGCAGGGGGTGCAGGTGGTATTGAGGTCCGACGAGATTCCTTCCATCGCCAAAGGCGCGCCAGTTTTTTACCGGGGAGTGCCAGTCGGTCTGGTGCTCGGCAAATACCTCGATTCCTCGCTGAACCCCGCCGTGCGTGTGGTCATCAAACCCGAGTTTCGCGGAGCTTTGACATCGAATGCCCGGTTCTGGCGTGTGCCCGCCACCGCGGTGCGCGTGGGTCCCGGCGTGCTCGAGGTGGACATCGATGGAGTCGAGGCCTTGCTCAAAGGCGGCATCGCGTTCGACACATTTGGTCCTCGTGGAGGCGAGGTCAAAGAGGGCGTTGAGTTCCAGTTGTTCGATGACGAGCAAACCGCGCGCGCCGAGTCCGCGCCATTCCTGATCCGCTTCGACAACGGCCGCGGGTTGGTCGCCGGCCGAAGCCAACTCCGCTACCTCGGTGTTCCCGTTGGCATGGTGGAGGGTGTGGAGCCGAGGGACGGCCAGGTGCATGTCACCGTGCGGCTCGACGCCGGCTATGATTTCCTGCGGCGCGAGGGTTCGATCTTCTCGGTCGTGCGTCCGAACATTTCGCTGCAAGGCATCACCGGTCTGGAGACGCTGGTGAGCGGCGTTTACATCGAATGCACGCCCGGCACTTCGAAAAAGCTGCTCGATTCGTTTGTTGGAATTTCCTCCGCGGACTCGGAAGACCTGCCTCCCGGCGGCCTCCAACTCCGGCTCACCGCGCCGAGCACGCCGATCAATGCCGGCGCGGCGGTCCTCTATCGTGGCATCGGAGTCGGTCGTGTGACGGGCAAAAAACTCGCCCCGAACGGCGCGGAGGTGTTGCTCGAGGTGTCGATCGCCGAGGCCTACTCTCACTTGGTGAGGTCGAATTCGGTTTTCTGGGACGCCAGCGGACTCAAGGCCAGCGTCGGTTTCTTGAAATTCCGCATCCAGACCGAAACCGTCATGGCCCCCGACGGCCGCATCGCGTTCTCGACTCCGGAAAAATCCCCCGGCGCCGCCGCGAAGAACGGAGACACTTTCCAACTCTTCGCGTCACCCAAGCCCGAGTGGCCGAATTGGAATCCCTCGATTCCGCGGCCATGACCGGGATTCCAGGCTTGCGCTGAGCTTCCGATTCCACTTTTCTCCACTCCGTTCTCTCCGGCGCCAAAAGGAATCAGGGTAATGACGCCGAATAAAAACCAAGCCGAACAGTTCGTTTGCGAAAATGTTGCAAACACACCGTTGCTCTCCGGCGTCTTTTCCTCAACCACTCCACTTGCCACAAGGCACCGCGGGCGAAGGGCCCCGATTTTCTCCCTTCCCCAGCCCCGCGGTTATCAACAAATGAAAATCGAAAAAGACAACAACCAGCTGAACGGGGGGCGTCCGTTGCCTCCTGTCATCAGGAAACCAACCATCCCACCGCGTTTCAACGGGGCGAGGGCTCAACGACTGTTCCTTGAGACAAATCCACGCGCGGTCAGGAAGCGCACGCAGTCCGGAGCGAGACCATTGTTCGCCTTGAGGCGGATTTGGACAATCGCCCGGCCGCTTCTCGAGGCGGCGCGTTCTGCGCAGGCCGTGATGCAGGGCGGGTTGCGGACATCCTGAGCCGGCGGATTATCGTCTCGCCGGCGCGGGGGTTTCGTGCGAGAAGGCGCATTCGTTGATGAGCGCGCCCACAGAAAACGCACCCCAAACGGCACCGGAAACGCCGGCCCGTAAGAACACCCCGCCGGGCAACCTCGATCTCGAGGTCAAGGATGCGAACCTTATTTTCAATTCCGTATGGGGCGAGTTGGAACAAGAGTTCGGTATTGAGGGTTTGCGCTTTCCGAACGAGGTCATCTGGCTCAACGGTGCTCCGGGCGCGGGCAAGGGGACGCAGACGCGGTTCATTCAAAAATACCGCAGCCTGACGGCCGAGCCGATTGTTGTGAGCAACCTTCTTCAAAGTCCTGCGGCGAGGAAACTCATCGACGCGGGAATGATGGTTGGCGACCGCGAGGTCACGGCATTGCTTTTCCGCGCGCTATTGAATCCCGAAAATGAAACCGGCGTGGTCGTGGACGGATACCCGCGCACGAAGGTTCAGGTTCTCTGCCTGCGTCTGCTTCACGAAAAACTCAACACGCTGCGCAACGAATACCTCGGCACGCCGCTGGCATCGCATTTCCGCAAGCCGATGTTCCATATTGTCGTGCTTTTTGTGGACGAGGCCGAGTCGGTGCGGCGTCAGATTCTGCGTGGCGAACGCGCCCGCGTTCACAATGCCGAAGTCGAGGCCTCGGGCGTGGGCGAGTTGATCGAAACGCGCTCGACCGACCTCTCGGAGGAATCCGCGCGCAACCGTTACAGGACTTTCAAGGAAGTCACCTATGAGTCCCTCAAGACGCTGCGTGAGGTCTTTTTCTATCACTATGTCAACGCCCAGGGGACGATTGACGAGGTGCGGCGGCGCATCGAGGACGAGCTGCGCTACCAGAGTTCGCTCGAACTCGACCAATCGACCTACGACCGTATTTCGCGCATCCCGATTGCCCGAGAACTCAGCGTGCATGCGCGTCAGGAACTCGTCAACCGGCTCGACTCCTACAACGCGCAGCACCCGGAACTTTTCGAGAAGGCTGTGACGCTCATCGACGAAAAGTTCATGCCGATCATCCGGCGGCACACGATGTCCGGCCGTGCGCACATCAATTCCGAGCACCCCATCCTCTCGGATCCCACGGCGCTGGCGATGATCATCGATGTTTTCGCCGACCGCGGCTACGACACCGTGATCGATGTGCGGCGGTATGAGATTCCCGCGCGCATCAATCCGGACACCTGGGAAATCCAGACACGCGAAAAAATTGTCTGGCGGTTCACGGTCAATTTTCCCGGCTCGCGCATTCGTCGCGGCCAGTAGAGGCGCTACGCCTCCGGGGATTCCCGCCGGCGCAACACATCGCCCGCCGCACGCAGGTCGTCGGGCAGGGTGATTTTCATGTTCGGTCCTCCATGCACAAACGGGAACGGAGGGATTCCCGCGGCGATGAGGCAGGCGACTTCGTCGGTGGCGCCGGCGCCATGGCTCTGGACAGCCTCCAGCAAGTCCACGAAGCGCCCGGCTTGAGGAGTTTCCATCGCGAAGAGTCCTTCGCGGGAAACGGTGGAATTCAAAACCCCCGAGGCATTCGCGCGGTGGAGTGAATCGGAAACGGCGTGGGCGGCCGAGGCAGCGCCATATTTTTGCGACGCAGCGAGGACACCCGAAAAAAGTTCCGGTGTGGCGAGCGGGCGGGCGGCGTCGTGGACCGCAACGAAATCCGGTTCGAAACCGGAGAGTGCTTCGAGTCCATTGAGAACCGAGCGGCTGCGCTCCGCGCCTCCGGCGACCACGCGCACCACTTTCGGGAACGAACCCGCCATGCGGGTGAATTCGGGAACCCGTTCCGCCGCGCATACGAGGATTGCTTTTTGGATTTCCGGGCAAGCCTGCACGGCGGCGAGCGACCAATCGACCACCGGCCTGCCTGCGAGCGGGGCCATGAGCTTGTCGAAACCCATCCGGCGGCTTGCGCCCGCGGCAACAATGACGGCGGCTGCTTTCATTCCTCCCCGAAATCGAACGCCCCTTGCCGCGCTGACGGCGAGGGGTCGCCTGTTTTGCGTTTTGCCTGCTTCGGTGCGCGGTGTTTCCCGAAGACAATTTGTTTTTTTTCGCGGGACTCTCGCTTCCATTCGGCAATCTCGGCTTCGAGCTGGGCGAGTTCCTTGCGCGCCGACTCGACGCGTTTGAGGGCGTCGGCGCGGATTTTATCGCCGGCTTTTTTGCGGTTTTTCGCATGCCAATAGGTCCAAGCCGGCGTTTTACGGGCCTGGCCGAGCCGGAGCTTCAGGGCATGCAGCTGGTTCCAAAGTTCCCGTGCGACCTGCCGGAGATGGAAGATCGTCGAGCGCATCGAGCCGCCGGTTTCGTGCAGGTCGGTGATGGCGAGAAGGACTTCGAGCCGCTCCAGGTCCATTGCGGCGTAGGCGGCCTGGAGGTCGTCCCAGAGTTTGCGCGTGTGGGGATCGTTGCGCGACTTGCCGGTATCCGGGTGCAGGCGGCGGACGAGGATGCGGTAGATTTCCTTCACGCGGGCGGGAACATCCTTTTCCTTGCGGGTGGATGCGGAGCGTGAGGCCTCGCCGATTTTCGCGCGCCATTTGCGGTATTCGCCGAAGAGTCTTTGGTAGCGCCGAGGCCCGAGTGTGTCGGGGTCGTCGCCGAACACGAAACGCACATACGACCGGAAGTCGCGCTCCTCCTCCGGGAATTCCGAATCGTCCGGCTGAGGTTCCGGTTCCCCTTCATCCCTTGACCCGCCGTTTTGCGGTTCCGCATCCTGCTCCTCGCGGGATGCCTGTTCAAAAATGTCGTAGGGGTCCCTTCCGCTGAAGAGGGATTCGAGGTCGGCGAGTTCGACGAGCCGGGCGAGGCGGGAAATCTTGGCGTTCAACTCGCGCTCCTCGACGAGGAGCGGTTCGAGGTGCTTCGCTTCCCAGCGCCCGTAGGCGGGGAGGACGGTGCGGTCGAATTCGGCGAGGGATTCGGTGAGTCCCTGGATTTCCCGCATGATCCGGCGGGCCTCGCCGCTGGCGGCGTCGCGAATCGGTTGCTGGTCGAGGAGGACGATGCTGCGGCCCGGGGCGCGATGCGGTGGCGCCACGCGGGTTTTTGCGGCCGTTTTTTTGGTCCTCATCCAGCGTGAGTGTAGCGCGGGCCGGGCTGCGCCAAAAGAAAAAGGCCGCCTCGGTTTTCAGCCGGGCGGCCTTTTTTGGTTGGGATTCCGTATTAGCGGACCTGCACCATAGCGGCGTGTTCCTCATCGGAGCACGGCGCGTTGAGCGGGACGCTGGTGGAATTTGCGGATTCGCCGACGAGACCGTTTTGCAGCATGAAGGCCTCGACCTCCTCGCCGCTGATGTCGGCGAGCATCTTTCCGTTGACGATGACGCAGGGCGAGAGCGGTTGGCCGCTCAACTGCTCCATCTCGAAACGGAACGACGGGTTCAGGATGATGTCCTTCTCCGTGTAGGGCAGTTCATACTTCTCGAACACGGCGCGAACGCCGCGGCTCCACCCGCAGTGGGTTTTCAGGTATGCTGTGATTTCGGGTTTGTTCATCGGTTCGATTACTTCTTCCCCTGGCCGGGGCGGTATTCGTCCTCGGCGAACTGGAACGCCTGGTCGAGTCCGACCATGTCCTCGCCGGGGCGGAGTGTTTCGAGGGTCTCGGCTTCCTTGCGGAGTGCCTCCTCGCTGTAGTTCGCGGCCTTGATGGAAAGACCAATGCGGCGTTCCGCCTTGTCCACCTTGATGACACGGGCTTCGACCTCCTGGCCGACCTTGAGCACATCCTTGACCTTCTCCACACGATCCTCGCTGATCTGCGAGATGTGGACGAGGCCGTCGATGTCGCCCTGCAGCGCGACGAACGCGCCGAAGTTCGTGACCTTCGTGATGGTGCCCTTGACGAGGTCGCCGATGCGGAAGCGGCCGTCGATCTCCTTCCAGGGATCGTTGTCGAGCTGCTTCACGCCGAGGCTGATTCGCTGGTTGGTCTTGTCGATATCGAGGACCACGGCCTCCACATCGTCGCCCTTCTTCAGGATTTCGGACGGGTGGTTGATCTTGCGGGTCCA